>CAMYMY010000052.1 GCA_947259625.1 uncultured Kiloniellales bacterium
GGTCTGCGCGCTGTTCGACCTGCCCTGCATCGTCTACATGGGCGAGGTCGACATCGAGCGCCAGGCGCCCAACGTGTTCCGCATGAAGCTGCTGGGCGCCGAGGTGCGGCCGGTCTCGAGCGGCTCGCGCACGCTGAAGGACGCCATGAACGAGGCGCTGCGCGACTGGGTAGCCAACGTCGAGAGCACCTTCTACATCATCGGCACGGTGGCTGGTCCGCACCCCTATCCGGCGATGGTGCGCGACTTCCAGTCGGTGATCGGCCGCGAGACCCGCGAGCAGATCCTCGAGGCCGAGGGCCGGCTGCCGGACAGCCTTGTCGCCTGCATCGGCGGCGGCTCCAACGCGCTCGGCTTGTTCCACCCCTTCCTGGACGAGCAGGACGTGCGCATCATCGGCGTCGAAGCCGCGGGCCACGGCGTAGAGACCGGCGCGCATGCCGCCTCGCTGACCGGCGGGCGGCCGGGCGTGCTGCACGGCAACCGCACCTACCTGCTGCAGGACGACGACGGCCAGATCCTCGAGGCCCATTCGATATCCGCCGGCCTGGACTATCCCGGCATCGGGCCGGAGCATTCCTGGCTGCACGACGTCGGGCGGGTCGAATACGTCTCGGCGACCGACTCCGAGGCGCTCGAGGCGTTTCAACTTTGTTCACGAATGGAAGGCATCATCCCGGCGCTCGAACCGTCGCATGCGCTGGCCCATGTCAGCAGGATCGCGCCCGAGCTACCCAGGGACCATATCATGGTCATGAACATGTGTGGCCGCGGCGACAAGGATGTCTTCACCGTCGCCGACGCTCTCGGAGTAACGCTGTGAGCGTTCCGGCGCCCCGGACGGCGGACGGCGGGACGGCGCCCGATTCCGGGCGTATCCGCGAGCGCTTCCAGGCGTTGAAAGAGGCCGGCCGCGGCGGGCTCGTCACCTTCCTCACCGCCGGCGATCCGGATCGCGAGACCTCGTCGCGGATCCTCCGGGGCCTGCCGGCCGCAGGCGCCGACCTGATCGAGCTCGGCATGCCCTTCACGGATCCCATGGCCGACGGCCCGGCGATCCAGGCCTCGAGCCAGCGGGCGCTCAAGGCGGGCATCAAGCTGGCCGAGATCCTGGATATGGTGCGGGCCTTTCGTGACGGCGAGGCGGATACGCCGGTCATCCTGATGGGCTACTACAACCCGATCTACAATTACGGCGTCGAGCGATTCCTCGCCGACGCCAAGGGTGCCGGGGTCGACGGGCTCATCGTGGTCGACCTGCCGCCCGAGGAGGATCGGGAGCTCTGCCTGCCGGCGCTGGCCGCCGGCATCAACTTCATCCGCCTGGCGACGCCTACCACCGACGATGCGCGCCTGCCAAAGGTTCTGGCGAACACCAGCGGCTTCGTTTATTACGTATCGATCATGGGCATCACGGGCACGCGCTCAGCGACGGGTGTGGACGTGCGCAGCGCAGTCGAACGCCTCAAGCGGCACACCGACCTGCCGATCGCCGTCGGTTTCGGCATCAAGACGCCCGACCAGGCGGCCGAGGTCGCGGCGGTGGCCGAGGCGGCCGTGGTCGGCTCCGCGTTGGTCGAGCAGGTGAAGAGCCATCTGGACGCCGAAGGCCGGGCCAAGCCCGAACTGGTGGAGACGGTGCTCAAATCGGTTGGCGCCCTGGCCGAGGGTGTCAGGGGCGGGTCGGCGTGAACCGGTCTGCGGGCAGGAATCCATGAACTGGATCTCGAATTACGTTCGCCCGAAAATCCGGGCCCTGGTGAAGAAAACCGAGGTCCCGGATAACCTCTGGGAGAAGTGCCCGGATTGCGGGCAGATGATTTTCCATCGCGAGCTGGAAAGCTGTCTCAGGGTCTGCCCGCACTGCGCCTACCACATGCGCATCGGCGCCGAGGCGCGTCTGGCCATGCTGTTCGACGACGGCAAGTACAGCCGGGCCGAGCTGCCCGCCATCGCGCACGATCCTCTCAAGTTCCGCGACCGCAAGCGCTATTCCGAACGCCTGCGCGAGGCCCTCTCCAAGACCGGCGAGCAGGACGCCATCGTCATCGCTCACGGCGATATGGGCGGCTATCCGACCGTTATCGCGGCCTTCAATTTCTCCTTCATGGGCGGCTCAATGGGGGTTGCGGTCGGCGAGGGACTCCTGACGGCGGCGCGCCTCGCGGTCGAACAGGCGGCGCCCCTGATCGTCGTGCCGTCTTCCGGCGGCGCGCGCATGCAGGAAGGCATCCTGTCCCTCATGCAGATGCCGCGCAGCGTCATCGCCGTCGAAATGGTCAAGGAAGCCGGCCTGCCCTACATCGTGCTGCTGACCGACCCCACGACCGGCGGAGTTTCCGCTTCCTTCGCCATGCTGGGCGATATCGCGGTCGCCGAGCCGGGCGCGGTCATCGGTTTTGCCGGTGCCCGGGTCATCGAGGAGACCATTCGCGAGACGCTGCCCGACGGCTTCCAGCGCGCCGAGTACCTGCTGGAGCACGGCATGGTCGACATGGTGGTCGAGCGGGGCGAGCTGCGCGAGACCCTGATCCGAGTCCTATCCCTGCTGCGCGACAAGACTCCCACGGCCGAGGTGGTGTCCCTCAACGCGGTCGATATCGAAATACCCTATGACAAGCCCACCAGCGGCCACCACCCGGATCCCGGGGACGACGCCGAGACCGAGTGACGCGGTCCTAGACCGCCTCACCCGGCTGCACCCCAAGGTTATCGACCTGTCGCTCGGGCGGATCGAGCGCCTGCTCCAGCGCCTAGGCAATCCCGAACGCCAGCTGCCGCCGGTCGTGCATGTCGCGGGCACCAACGGGAAGGGGTCCGTGATCGCTTATCTGCGTGCCATGCTGGAGGCCGCCGGCCAGCGGGTGCACGTCTATACCTCGCCCCATCTGACGCGCTTCCACGAGCGCATCCGCCTCGCCGGCAACTTGATCGAGGAGGCCGAGCTGGTCGATCTCCTCGAGGAGTGCGAGACCGCGAACGGCCCATCGCCGATCACCTTCTTCGAGATCACGACGGCCGCGGCCTTCCTTGCTTTCACCCGCCACCCGGCCGACATCCTACTGCTCGAGACCGGACTGGGCGGCCGGCTGGACGCCACCAACGTCGTCGAGCGGCCGCGGCTTTCCGTGATCACGCCGGTCTCCATCGATCACGTCCAGTTCTTGGGCGACACCCTGGAAGCGATCGCCGCCGAGAAAGCCGGCATCCTGAAGCGGGGCGTGCCGGCGGTGATCGGCCCGCAGACCGCCGAAGCGCTCGCGGTCATCGAGTCGCAGGCGGCCGCGGTCGGCGCCCCTTTGTCCCGCGCCGGACCGGACTGGCGGTTCGAGCCGAACGACCGCGGGTTCATGTTTGTCGAAGGCGGCACGCGCCGGGACTTCGCCCGGCCGGCCCTCTTGGGGGGCCATCAGATCGAAAATGCCGCCATGGCTCTCGCCGCAACCGGTTGGCTCGAGGGTTTTGGGTTGGACGACAGGGCGCTCGACCGAGGCCTGTCCGAAGCCCATTGGCCCGGCCGCTTGCAGACCTTGAAGCACGGGCCGCTCCCGGCCCTTCTACCGGACGGCTGGGAGCTGTGGCTCGACGGCGGGCACAACGCCGCTGCCGGTTTAGCGCTGGCAAGGGAACTCGGCCGCCGGCGCGAGCAGACGCTCCACCTGATCTTCGGGATGATGAACTCCAAGGCAGCCAAGGACTTCTTGAAACCGCTCGCGCCACTGGCTCAATCGCTTCATGCCGTCGCCATCCCCGGCGAGCCGAACTCGCTCTCGGCCGAGGCGGCCTCGGACGAGGCCAGGGCCGCCGGCTTTGCGGCCAGCCCCGTCCGTGACGTCGCCGAAGCGCTGGAGCAAATCGTCGCCCGGACGGACAGGCCAGGGCGCGTGTTGATCTGCGGCTCGCTGTACCTCGCCGGACGGGTGCTCGCGGACAACGTTTGAACGAACGGCTCCACGAAGAACCCCGCCTGAGGACAGGCGGGGCTTTATCTCTCTATGGCTTTGCTTACGCCGCCGGGTCAGATCACCGACTCGACCCATTCGGCGAGCTGGGTCTTGGGCAGGGCCCCGACCTTTGTGGCGGCGACGGCGCCGTCCTTGAACAGCATCAGTGTCGGAATCCCTCGCACACCGTACTTCTGCGGGGTTGCGGGATTTTCGTCGATGTTCATCTTGGCGACCGTCACCCGGCCGTTCATCTCTTCGGCGATCTCCTCGAGCGCCGGGGCGATGATCTTGCAGGGACCGCACCATTCGGCCCAGAAGTCGACCAGCACGGGACCGTCGGCCTTCAGTACATCGTCGTCGAAGCTCTCGTCACTGGTTCTGGTGGTAGTCATGCAGCTATCCCTGTGGCCGTTATCTGGGGACCGGCCGGGGGGCCGGGACTCGAAACTTAACACGGACCCATTTAGGGGACACCCCCGCACATCGTCAAGGCCCGTGGCCTGCAAGCAGGGCATCGCTGACGTGCATAATTCGCGGACCCTCCGTCCACAATAGAAAGCTCTCGATCGGCCGGTCCGGGTATATGCCCGACAAAACAGCGCGATAGGCGGCCATTTGCCGCAGATAGAGCGCGGGCACATCAACCTCGGCCCGGGGCGCGGGGCGGTTGGTCTTGTAGTCCACGACCAGGATCGCCCGGTCGGTCACCACGAGCCGGTCGACCTGGCCGGAAACCACCTCGATGCCCCGGGCGCCTTCGATCGTGCCGACGACCGGTACCTCGGCGCGGCTGTGCGGTCCGAACAGCTCGGCGAAGTCCGGATGGTCGAGCACTGCCAGGGTCTCCGCCAGGATCTCCGCCTGCTGCGCCTCGTTCAGCCGGTGGACCGGTCCGGCGAGGAAGCGCCGGCCAACCTCGGCACGCCGCGCGGCCGGCAGATCGGGCAGGCTCTGCAGGAGGCGGTGGACGATCCGCCCGCAGCGAAATCGCAGGCCGTCGTCCGCGCCGAGCGGCGACCGCACCGGCGGCTCGTCCACCGCCGGGCGCGATGGCGCGAGCGGGCGCGGAGGGGCCGGCTCCGGCGGCGCGGCCTCGCGCGCCCAGGGCGGCAGCCCTGCCGGCGGCCCGGTGTCGATCGCGGCCTCCGGCGCCTCCTCTGGCTCGGCCGCCTGCGCCGTGGCGAGCCGCAGGCCCGGACCGGCCCAGCCGCCGTCGATCTCGCCGGTGAAATCAAAGTCGACCTCTTCCGCCAGGACCGGCAGGGCCGACTCGACCAAATGGTACCAGCAGGCTTGCGGCGCCTTGGATCGGGTATTCCAGCCGCAGACATAGAGCCTGTCCTCGGCGCGGGTCATGGCGACATAGAGCAGGCGGCGGTATTCCTGGTCCTGGGCCTCGGCCGCGGCGGCGCGGGCCCGTTCGGCGGCTGCACCGTCATAGCTCCTGCGGACCGGCCACAAGGCGAGACCGCCCGCATGCTCCAACCACAGGAGGCCGCGGCCGGCCTGCGGCACCTGCAGGGTGTCGGGGAGGAAGACCACCGGGGCCTGGAGGCCTTTGGCGCCATGCACGGTCATGACCCGGACCGTGTCGCCGCCGTGCTCCATGTCGCGCTTCACCGCCTGGGCCCCGGCCCCGAGCCAATGCAGGAAGCCTTCCAGGGACGGCACCTGCTCGCGCTCGAAGGCGAGCGCCAGGGAGAGGAACTCCTCGATCGGGTCGGCCGCCTCGGGGCCGAGACGGGCCAGCAGCTTTTCCCGCCCTCGCCCGCGGCCGAGCAGCTCGCCGTAGAGTTCGTAGGGTCGGACGTAGTCGGCGCGGGCCTGCAGCGCCGTCAGGATACCGTACGCCGCCCGGACCGCCTCGTCGCGCTCCGCCCGTCGCGCCAACTCGGCCCAGAGGCTGCCGGAACGGTCATAGGCCAGGTCGAACAGCTGCTCCTCGGTGAGGCCGATCAGCGGCCCCTTGAGCACCGTGGCCAGGGTCAGGTCGTCTTCGGGCAACAACAGGCTCCGGCCGAGCGCGACCAGGTCCATGACCGCGAGCTGCTCGGTCAGCACCATACGGTCGACCCCGGCGACCGGCACGTCGTACTGCTTCAGCTCGCGCACCAGCTCCTCGACGAATTCGTTGCGCCGACGCACCAACACCAGGATGTCCCCGGGCCTGAGCCGCCGGCCCTTGGAGGCGAGCCAGGCCTCGGGGTCATGGGCGCCCTCCTCGGCCCGGGTCCAGCGCCAGATCCGCCGGGCGATAAGCCTGGCCAGCCGCGTGCGCGGGGCAGCTGCGCCACGCCGCGCCTGGGGCGGCTCCCAGGGCTCGGGCTCGTCCCTTTCTTGGGGCTCGGCCGCAGGCCACAGCTCGACCTGCCCGGCCTGGCCGACGCGCACCGGGTCGTGGCTGAGCCCCGCCTCGCCGAACAGGACGCCGTCCCGGACCTCCGGAGCGGCAAAGACTTGGTCGACCACCTGAAGCACCGCCGCCGTCGAGCGGAACGAGACCTCCAGATCGACCTTGTCCCAGCGCCGCCCGGCCTCGCCCGCCCGGCGGGCGAAATGCGCGCGCATTCCGGCGAAGGCCGCCGGGTCGGCGCGCTGGAAACTGAAGATCGACTGCTTGGCGTCGCCGACCGCGAAGACCGTGCGGACCTCGTCCCGCGCGCCCGCGCCGGCGAAGAACTCCGCCGAGATGGCCTGGACCACCTGCCACTGTTCCGGGTTGGTGTCCTGGGCCTCGTCGATCAGGATATGATCCACCCCGCCGTCCAGCTTGTACAAGACCCAGGCCGCCACACCCGGCCGCGCCAGTAGGTTCCGGGTTTCCAGGATCAGGTCGTCGTAATCCAACAACCCCCGGGCCCGCTTGTGGCGCCGGTAGGCCCCGAGGATGGCATCGCCCAGATGCAGCAATGCGGCCGTCGCCTCGGCCACGGTAACGGCGTGTAGCCTGGTGCGCAGCCGCTCGAGCCGCGCGGCCTCGCCGGCCAGGATTTCCTCGGCCCCCGGCAGCGCGGCCAGCGCTTCCTTGTGGATCAGCGCCTTGTAAACTTTGCCCTCGCCGCCTTTGGTGAAGAAGGCCGAGAGGTACTCCTGAAAGCTCGCGGCCCGGTCCGCCGGCGCGGCCGCGAGCCAGTCTGCGATCACGGCGCCATGGGCACGGTCGGTCTTGGAGCCTCCGGCCATGGCCTCCGCGGCAAGGCGCAGGCCCATGTGGTCGAAGGCCTGGTCAGCCGAAGCCTCGGCCAGCAGGGTTGCCACGCTGTCCGCCTCGCCGACCTCCAGCACGCGGCAGAGCGCCGCGATGACCCCCGCGATGCCGCCATGGTCCTGGATCAGCCGGGCCAGGCGGGCCCGCTCCTTGATCAGCTCGGCCATCAGCTCGGTGAAACCCTGCTCGTGGATATGGGCCGTGACCACGGCGATGGCGTCGGCCAGCGGGCCGCCCTCCGGCAGCCGGGCCGCGGCCAGCATTTCCTCCCGCGCCGCCGTCAGCATCTCGGCCGCCGAGCGCTCATCGAGCACCTGGAAGTGCGCCGGCACTCCCGCCTCCAGAGGGAATCGCCCCAGCAGCGATTGACAGAACGCGTGCAGGGTTTGAATCTTGATGCCGCCGGGCGCGTCCAGCACCCGGGCGAAAAGGCGGCGGGCCGTGGCCAGCGTGGACTCGTCGGGCACCCGGCCGAGCAGCCCTTCGAGCTCCTCGGCAAGCGATTTGTCGGTCAAGGCCGTCCACTTGGCCAGCCGTGCGGCCAGGCGGTTGGCCATTTCGGCCGCCGCCGCCTTGGTGAAGGTTAGGCAAAGGATCCGCGCCGGCTCGCTGCCGTGCAACATGAGGCTGAGCACCCGGTCGGTCAGCACCTTGGTCTTGCCAGTGCCGGCCGAGGCCGCGACCCAGACCGAGGTCTCCGGTTCGGCCGCGCGTCGCTGGGCAGCAGCGGCCTTGCCCGTCTTCTCGCGGCGCTGGGCGGCGGGACTCACTGGTCCCCCTCCCCCGACCCGCCGGCCGACCACTCCTTGACCCGCGCCAGGTGCAGATAGTCGTTGTAGCGCGGTGTCCGGTCGGGCCGCGGCAGCGCGGCATAGGGCGTCGCGACGTCGTCGAACAGGGCGACCAGCCGGCACAGCCCGGCCAGGGCCTGGGCTGCCAGGTCACCGGGGTCGCCCCTCACCGCCTTGGCCTCGCCGGGCGGCTCGCCCCCGGTCAAGCGCCAGAATTCCAGGCTGGCCGGCACCACTGCCGGCACGTCGGGACCGAAGCCTCCCGCGGCGGCGATCGCCGCCTCAAGCGGCAGCTGCGGCGCGAAGCCCAGCTCGATGTCCTTCTGGCCCGGCAGGCCGCCGGTCTTGTAGTCGAGTATGGCGGTCGCGCCGTCGCGCCGGAGGTCGATTCGGTCCGCCGTGGCGCTCAGCACGAACGGCCCGGCCGGCCCGGCCAGCTCGAGTCGGCCCCGCAGCTCGCCCCAGGCGCGGACGGTCCCACTGCGGCGGGCCTGCTCGGCCTCGGCGAACCAGCTGGCGATGCGCCGGAAGCGCGGCCACCAGAAGGCCCAGACGCCGGGCTTGGCCCGGATCGCCTCGAAGACCGCCTCCCCCTCGGCGAGCAAGGCGGCGGCCGGATCCTCGGGCAGAGACTCCGGATGGGCCTTCAGGAACCGCTCGAGCGCCTTGTGGATCAGGGTGCCCCGGTCGGCAGCGCCCGGATCGGCATCGATCGGGTCGAGCGGCTCCAGTCCGAGCACCTTGCGGGCGTAGAGCGCGTAGGGGTCGCGCATCCAGGTCTCGACCTGGTTCACGGAAATGCGGCGGGGCCGCGCGGCGACGGGCGGCCGCGGTTCGGGCGCCGGCGCCGGCCGAACTTCGGCGGGCCGGTCGAGCGCCGCGGCCCAGCCGCGCCACCAGGGCTCTTCCTGGATGGCCGGCAGGTCGAGCGCCGCCAGCAGGGCGTCGATCCGGAGCAGCCAGCGCGACGGCACGCTGGGCGTGCCGCCGACCCGGGTCGCGCGGGTCAGGAACACCTCGGGCGCCGAAAAGGCCTGGGCGAAGTCGTGCGCCGCCAGGCCGATCCGCCGTTCCGGGGCGGGCAAACCGAAGCGGGCCCGCATGGGCCGGCTGAGCCAGGGACCGGGGTCGACCTCGGCCGGCCAGGTCCCCTCGTTCAGGCCGGCGAGCACGACCAGATCGGCGTGCTGGAGACGCGCCTCCAATGGGCCCAGGATGGCGAGGCGGGGATGGCTGCCATAGCGCGGGCGCACGACCTGACCGGCCATCAGGCTGTCGAGGAGGGCCGGGTAGCGCTCGCCGCCGAAGGCCGGCGCGCCGTCCGCCGCCTCGCGCAGGTCGGCGACGAAACCGGCGGCCGCTTCGCCGGCCTCCTGCGCCCAGAGCCGTTCGGCGCCGGCCGAGGTATCGCTGGCCGCCAAAGCCTCGGTGAAGGCGACATGGGCATCGAGCAGCTCGGCCAATCCGGCCTGGGGCCGGGCCAGCGCTTGGACGAAGGGCGCCGCCGCCTCGGCAAGCGCCGCGAGCCAGGCAGCCAGCTCCCGGTCCGCCTCCCCTGCCGGCAGGCTCTCGATCAGGCCGGCAAATCCCGGCGCCGGCCGGGGGCCGCGCAGCGTGGTGCGCTCGAGCGCCCTGACCCTGGCCCGGAAGGCGCCTTGCGACAGCCCGCCCGCGGCCAAGGGGTGCTTCAACGCGGCGAGCAGCGGCAGGGGTGCCAGGCGCGCCGCGATCATGGCGGCGGTCAGCCTGAGAAAGGTGCCGGGCGGAGTTTCGCCCAGCGGCGTGCCGGCGGAGTCGTCGACCTCGACGTCCCAACGGCGCAACTCCGCCGCGACGCGGCGGGCCAGACCGCGGTCCGGCGTCACCAGGGCGGCCCGGCGCTCCGGAACCGCGAGGGCCTGGCGCAGCAGGAGGGCGATCACCGTGGCCTCTTCGCCGGGTCCCGAACAATCGACCCGCTTCACACCGGCCAGGGCTTCCTCCAGGCCGGCACGGCCCGGAGCGCCCGCCATGGCACGCCATTCGGAGGTTTGCTCCGCCGGCCGCAGCGCCAGGTTGACGAACTGGGCGCGGCTGGTGGAGGTCGCCGCAAGACCCGTAACCGGCCACTCTGCGACGCCCTCGCGCGGCACCTCCAGCCGCTCCAGGAGCGCCGCCAGACCGTGCTGCGGATGGGACGGGTCGTCGCGTATTTCCGCCCAGGTCTCCTCATCTGCCGTCCGGTCGAGGCCGGGCAGAACGACCTGGCCTCGAGGCTGTCGCGCCACGACGGCGATCAATGCCGCCGCCGCCGGTATGCTGCCGGTCGAACCGGCCACGATCACCGGGTCGGCGGGCGGCCTTCGCCGCCAGGCCTCGGCCTGGGCTTCGAGCAGCCGGCGCCGCCGCTCGGCCGGACCGATACAACCCTCCTCTGCCTGCACCTCCGGCCAGCGCTCGCTCAGGATGCTTAGGAAGCGAAGGGTGGTCTGCCAATGTTCCGCATAGTCCTCGGGTACCAGGGCCGCAAGACGCTCGAAGTCCAGGCCCTCGGTCTCGACCTGATCGAGCAGCCGGGCCAGCTCCTCGGCCAGGCGGGCGGCCTGGTCCTCGCCGGGCACCGGGCCGCCGGCGACCCCTGCCTCGGCGCGGGACCAGGCGAGAATCAGCCGGGCCAACAGGAGTTGGCGCCTGAGAGGCGGCATAGCCGGCGGCAGATCGGTCCCGAGCGAGTCGCTCAGGGCCCCTTCGTCACCGGTCAGCTGAAGTTCCTCGGCATCGAGGTCGCCCAGCGGTACGAGCCGGGGCAGCAGCAGCGGCCGCCCTCCGGAGGCTCGCAGAAAGGCTTCGCCGAGCGCCCGGCAGGCGCGCCGGGTCGGCAGCAGCACCGTGGCGCGGGACAATTCCAGCGGATCGCCCTCCCAGCGCGACAGCAGGCCTCGGGCCAGGGTGTCGACGAAGGGCACGCCAGGCGAAATATTGACGATCCTGGGCCCGGCCTCGCTCACCTCTGAACCGCACCCAGGCTCAGGTGGTGGAGGGCGTTCTCGACGTCGCCCAGCGCTTCCGGCGTGCCGACGTGGAACCATTCACCGTCGTGGCGCAGACCCCACAGACGCCCGGCGTCCGCCGCCCGGTCGTACACGAGATTGAGCGAGAAGGCGCCCGCGGGCACGTCCTGGAAGACGCGTGGGTGTAGGATCTGGATCCCGGTGAAGATGAAAGGCGCCACCTCGCGCTCGCGGCGCCGGCGCAGCTGGCCGCCGGGCGACATGAAGAAATCGCCGGCACCGTGATACCCGTGGGCGTAGGCCGTGGGGTGGAGCAGCAGCAACACGTCCATGGCGGCGCCGTCCCACGCTGCGGCGAGACGCTCCAGGGCCGGCGAACCGCCGTCCAGCCAGACAACGTCGCCGTTCAGCGCGAAGAAGGGCCGCTTGCCCAGCTCCGGCAGGGCCTTTGTGACGCCCCCCCCGGTATCGAGCAGCTCGGCCTCATGCGAAAAAACGATGCTCGGGCCGCGGCGTGCCGCCAGGTGGCCTTCGATCTGGACGCCCAAATGATGCAGGTTGACCACCGCCTGCTTCACTCCGGCCTCCTCGAGGCGGTCGAGCACCCGGTCGATCATGGCCCGGCCGCGCACCTCGATCATGGGCTTCGGTGTTTTGTCGGTCAGTGGCCGCATGCGTTCGCCGAGGCCGGCGGCCAGGACCATGGCGCGCTTGGGAGCCGTCTTCGACGCGCTCATGCCGGGCCCCCGGCGTCGGGCGCGCGGCGCGCGGCGCCAGGCACCTCCCGGTCGAACCAAGTCCGTACCGGGTCCAGCGCCGGATGCGCCAGGTCGCCCTCCAGGAGGCGCCAGGTCCGCGGGACGTGGCGCAGATACTCCGGCTTGCCGTCGCGCCGGCAGAGCCGCGTGAATATGCCGATGATCTTCGCGTTGCGCTGGGCACCCAAGACCGCGTAGGAGGCGTCGAAGGCCGCCCGGTCGACCCCGGGCATGCCGGCCAGGTAGCGTTCGCGCATCTCCGCCACGAGCTTCGCCGGGACGTCGCGCCGCACGTCCTCCAGCAGCGACACGAGGTCGTAGCTGAGCGGTCCCAGGACGGCGTCCTGGAAATCTAGCAGGCCGCAGGCCGCCACGCCGTCGCGGCCATCCACGACCATCAGGTTGTCGATGTGGTAGTCGCGCAGTACCAGGGTATCGGGCACCTGACGCGCGATCGGCAGCACCGCGCTCCAGGCGGCCAGATAGGCCTTGCGTTGGGCGGGCGCCGGCGCCCGGCTCAGGGCCGGAAGGTACCAGTCGGTCAGGAGCGCCGCTTCGTCCAGCAGGCGGGTGTCGTCGTAGGGCGGCAGCCCGGCGCCGCCGCCCGGCCCCGGCGCGAAGGCCCGGTGCAGCGCGATCAAGAGGTCCACCGCCAAGCGGTAGAGAGGGCCCTCGGGGGCGCCCTCGGCCAGGGCGCGCGTAAAGGTTCGGTCGCCCAGGTCCTCCAGCAGCATCAGCCCGGCCGTCTCGTCGACGCAGAGCGCACGCGGCGCGCTGAAGCCGAGGTCGCACAGCAGGCGCTGGACCCGGTGAAAGGCGCCCACGTCTTCGTGTGGCGGCGGCGCGTCCATCAGGACCGCAGTCTCGCCGTCGCGGACCAGCCGGAAATAACGCCGGAACGACGCGTCGGCAGCGAGCGGCCGGGGCGTCACACCCGGCCAGCCGGCCTCGGCGAGGAACCGCGCGATCAGATCGGCGCGGTCAGCCATGGCCTCGTCTCTTCCGCGGATGGGACCCTCGCAGGTCCGATTTCACCAGGCGCTCGGCCCAGCCGCCCCGGCCGGTCACGTCCGCGCGCCGCGCCTCGGACCGGTCGGTGAAATGGAGCATGAGGTCGAGCCGGTCGGCCGGCAGCAGGCGGCCGAGACGTTCGGGCCATTCGATCAGGCTGATCGCATCGCTTCGGCGAAGGCCTCCTCGATGCCCAGCTCGTAAGCCTCTTCCGGGCGCTGCAGCCGGTAGAGGTCGAAATGCCAGACATCGGCCGGCTTGCGCCGGTAGGTCTGCACCAGGGTGAAGGTCGGGCTCGGCACCTCCTCCGCCGCTTCGCCCGGCGGCTCGTCCTCGGCGCGCGGCAGGGCGTTGATGAAGGCGCGGGCGAAGCTGGTCTTACCGGTGCCCAGGTCGCCCCCCAGCGCGATCACGTCGCCACGCCGGACCAGGGACGCCAGGCGCGCCGCGAGGGCCGCGGTGGCGGCCGGGTCGGGCAGATCCAGTCGCAGGGTATCCGTGCACGTTTGCGGCGCGGCCATGACCGGTCCTTTTAGCGGCCATGCCGACGCGCGGCAACCACACATCCGGTCGTCGCAGGGACCACAGCCTCGAGATGCGCCGCGGACTTGCCAAGGGGCCGGTCCGCCGCCATCCTTGGCGCCACCCGGACCTTCGGAGTCGCGATGCCCGCCGCCATCCACAGCACTGACGTCGCCATCATCGGTGCCGGGCCGGTCGGGCTCTTCGCCGTCTTCGAACTGGGCATGCTGAAGATGCGCAGCCATGTGATCGATTCGCTGGACGCCGCCGGCGGCCAGTGCGTGGCGCTCTATCCGGAGAAACCGATTTACGACATCCCGGGCTATCCCGAGATCATGGCCGGCGAGCTGGTCGCCCGGCTGCAGCGCCAGGCCGCGCCCTTCGAGCCGGCCTACCACCTCGGCCAGCGGGTCGAGGCCGTCACGCGCCGGGAACACGGCTGGCGGTTGGAAACCTCGACCGGCGCGCGTATCGACTGCCGGGCCGTCATAATCGCGGCCGGCGGCGGCGCCTTCGGCCCCAACCGGCCGCCGCTGCCCGGCATCGAGAACTACGAGGGCCAAAGCGTGCACTATATGGTGAGCCGGCGCGAGACCTTCCGCGGCAAGCGCGTCGCGATCGCCGGCGGCGGCGATTCGGCGGTCGATTGGACCCTCTCGCTCGCCGAGCTGGCCGAGAGGGTCTACGTGATCCACCGCCGGGCCAAGTTCCGCGCGGCGCCTGAGAGCGTGGCACGGATGGAGCGCCTGGCCGGGCCCGGCGGCAAGGTCGAGATCGTCGTGCCCTACCAGCTTCACGGCCTGGAAGGCGGCGACGGGCGCCTCGAGGCCGTCGTGGCGCAAACCCTCGACGGCGAGGAACGGCGTCTCCCGGCGGATCACCTGCTCGCCTTTTTCGGCCTGTCGATGAACCTCGGGCCGATCGCCCATTGGGGACTGGACCTGGACCACCATCATATCATCGTCGACCCCGCGACCTGCCAGACCAGCCAACCCGGCATCTTCGCGGTCGGCGACATCAGCAGCTACCCCGGCAAGCTGAAGCTGATCCTCTCCGGATTCAGCGAGGCCGCCATGGCGGCCCACGCCATCCATCCGCTGGTCCATCCGGGCGAAGCGCTGCACTGGGAGTACTCGACCACCAAGGGGCTGCCCGGCGCCAAGTAGGGCGCGGCAACCTGACCGGTTCAGGCCTCGGCGGCCGGGGCGTCGCGCTCGGCCGCCAACGCTACCGCCTCCGCCGCCACATCGGGCGCGGGCTCCGCCGGCTGCTCGATCGGCAGGTGGCAGATCACCCGAGTGCCGCTGTCCGGCGCCGATTCGAGCTCGACCCAGCCATGGTGCAGCTCGATAAGGCTCTTGACCAGCGACAGGCCGAGGCCGGCGCCCGCCTGCCGGCCCTGGCCGACGCCGCGTTCGAACTTGTCGAAGACCTGTGCCTGCTGTTCCGGGGGAATGCCGATCCCGGTGTCGGTGACCGACAGCTGCATCTCCTTCCCCTTGCGGCGTACCGCGATCACGACCTTGCCGCCCTCGGGCGTGAACTTGAGGGAATTGGACAGCAGGTTGTAGAGCGCCTGCTTGAGACGCCGCTCGTCGGCCATGAGACGTCCGACGTTCTTGGGACAGTCGAGCTGGAGCTCGATGCCGCGGCTGCGCGCCCGCTCGTGCCCCAGGGTGTGGATCGCCTCGAGCACCGCATTGAGGTCGACCGGCGCCACGTCGAGGCGCAGGTAGCCCGCCTCGATGGTGGCCAGGTCCAGGATGTCGTTGATCAGCGCCAGCAGCCGCTGCGAGGACTCGACGATCGCCCGGCTATACTCGAGCTGGCGCTCGTTCAGCTCGCCGAAGAACTTGTTCTCGAGGATCTCGGCAAAGCCGACGATGGCGTTGAGCGGCGTGCGCAGCTCGTAGGAGATGTTAGCCAGGAACTCGGACTTCAGCCGGTCCGTGGTCTCCAGCGCCTCGTTGCGCTCGCGCAGCGCGCGCTCGACCCGGATCGAATCGGTGACGTCCAGGAAGGTGAACAGCGAGGCGCCGTCGGGCAGCGGCACCTGTGCCCAATCGACGACCGAACCGTCGGCGCGCTCCTGGCGGCCGTCGTGCGTGCCGGGCTCGGTGATCTGGGTGACGCTTCGCTCGATGAAATCGGGCCAATCGTCGTCGGGCACGTCGAAGAAGCTGCGGAACTTGGCCACCACGTCGCGAGCGTGGGGTTCGGCCTCGAGCAGCGCTTCGGGCAACTTCCAGATCCGCGCGAAGGCGGGGTTGTACAGCTTGAGACGCCCGTCGACCCCGTAGACGGCGACCCCTTCGTAGAGGTTGTCGAGGGTCTCGCGCTGAACCGCGATCAGCGTATTGTACGAGCGCTCCAGGGCCAGGCGGTCGGTGACGTCCTCGTAGGCGAACAGCACCCCGCCGAAGGGGTGCGGCGTCGCGGTCATGCGCAAGGTCGAGCCGTCGGGAAGGTGCATCAGCTCCTCCAGCGGCTCGATCAAGGTACTGTAGAGACGAAGGCGTTCGGCCTTGTAGGCGGGGAAGTCCGGCTGCTCGGGCAGGCGCCGCCGCTCGCGCATCATCTCCATCACGTCGTTATGATGCGGCTCCTCCGCCAGGACGTTCTCGTCGACCCGCCAGAGCTGCGCATAGGCGCTGTTGAAGAACTTGAGCCGCATGTCCGGGCCGTAGATGGCGATCGCGCTGCCCAGCGTCTCGAGGATCTCGGCGTGCGCGGCGATGTGCCGCCTGAGCTCGCCTTGGAGGTCCTCGGCCGCGGTCTGGTCCAAGGCGCAGCCCGCCGTGCCGTCGGCCAGGGGCTGTTCGGAAAGCTCCAGAAGGCGCCGCTCGCCTGCCACGACGACGTGATGGTTCTCGGTATTGCGGGTGCCGGTCTCCAGGGCGCGCCGGGCAAGGCCGCGACTGGCCTCGGCCAAGGCCGTGCCGGGCAGCTCGATGCCGCTGGCGACAGCCTCGTCGCGGTCCCGGTCGACGGCCCGCGCATAGGCCAGGTTGCAGTACACCAGAGACAGGTCCGTGCCGCGGCGCCAGACCGGCA
>CAMYMY010000053.1 GCA_947259625.1 uncultured Kiloniellales bacterium
AGGTCCAAGCTCCTTCGAAACCCTCGCGGGCCGATGCCTGACCCTGTTGGCAGTGGTCGTGGCATGGTCGTTCTTCCGCGCGGAAAGCCTGAACGGGGCGCTAGTCATGTTGGCGGGGATGAGCGGACTGAACGGAATCGAAACGTCGTTGCTGTCTATGAATTCGCCGTTTCTTTCGGCGATACAGGGAGCCGAGTCCTCCGAGTCGCTTGATCTGGTGTCGGGAGAGGGGCTGCTCTGGAGCCTATGGTTGCTTGCTTTTGCTTTGGTCGTGCCGAACACGCAGCAGTTCATGCGCCGATACCGGCCAGCCGTCGAGGAGCCCTCGGCCCCTGAATCGCCGCTGTTGGCGCGACTCGTTTGGCGACCCGGGCGCGCTTACGCCACGCTGGCCGCGGTGATTGCGCTCGTGTCTCTGTTGAACCTCTCACACGTGTCCGAGTTTCTCTATTTCCAGTTCTAGACCCTTGCCATGAACGCTACCTCATATCTGCGCTGGTTGTTCGGTTTGTTGCTGGCCTGCGTCGCGCTCATCGGCACGACCAATGCGATGGTGGATCCCTATGGCGTCCTCGGTTTGGTGCGTGTGGCAAATTTCAATCTCGCGAAGCCGGAGCGGCTGGCGCATGGCGGGCGGATCGCCAAATCGGTCGACCTGCGGCAGGAAGGATACGAGACCTTGATTCTCGGGTCTTCACGTGCGCAGCTAGGAATTGATCCGCTATCCGGCCCCCTCGCAGACGCGAGAACCTATAATGGGGGGTTTCCGGCAGCAAACATGTACGAGGTCGAAAGGATCGGTCTCTACGTGCTGACCCACCAAAGACTGGACCGGGTCATTATCGGCCTGGATTTCTTCCAGTTTTCCACCCACCAGAAGACATACGGCGACTTTTCCCACTCCGGCCTTGCGGGGCGGCCCCTGGTCTACACCTATCTGCGGGAGCTGCTTTTGGCTGGTGGCCTGAGGGATTCCGTCAAGACTGTCTTGGTCAACCTGCTTGGCGCACCCTCGCAGAACGGCCTGGACGGCTATATTGACGGCAGGGTGCGCTACGGAAAATCCGATCCCCGGGAGCTTTTCACCTCGGTTCTTGAGGCAAATTTCTTCGTGCTTCCGGAACTCTATGCGGGTTTCGAATATGGGCCCGACCGCGTCGACATGTTCCACGACTTGATCGCCAGGTTTGCGCAGGCGGGTGTTGCCGTGCACGCGTTCATATCGCCGGTCCATGCGCGACAACTCGAGGCCATACAGGTCCTCGGCTTGTTTTCGACCTTCGAGCGATGGAAGCGTGACGTGGTTGCCGTGGTGGAAGAGGTGAACGGAGGACTGGCGCAATCCCATAGCGCTGTGGCGATCTGGGACTTTAACGGGTACAACAGCGTCACCACGGAGGTCGTGCCGGAGGAAAGAGAAGGGCGACCAACAAAGTGGTTCTGGGAGTCCTCGCACTATAAGAAGGAAGTCGGAGACCTCATCCTGCTGCGAATGCTCCGGCCGGAGGTCGCAGCGAAAACGGTGGCTCGGGATTTCGGCATATCGCTCAACTCCGAGTCCCTCGAATTGCACTTGGAGGCGATCCGCCGGACAGCCTGGCGATATCGAAAGAGCAACCCGTTCGAAATCGCCGATGTCGAACAGCTGTTTCGGAATACCGAGGCCGTCCGCCGTTCACTCGATTGAGCGGCGTTCAGGACCGAAGGCGGTCGGGTCCCGGGTGCCGTTCGCGCGATGATGGAAGGACGTGTCGAAGTCGCCGGAGCGGCCAGCGAGGCAAGTTTCAGGAGATTACCTTGAGTCGATTGGGCCACATATTTCGTCAGACACTTCTGCTGCCGGTCTTCACGACATCCAAAGCCTATTGGGACTGGCGCTACCGCCTGGGAGGGACCTCCGGCGAAGGTTCGATGGGCCACTTGGCCGAGTTCAAGGCGGAAACACTGAACGCTTTCGTCCAGGACAACACGGTCGAGAGCGTGATCGAATTCGGCTGCGGCGACGGCCGCCAACTCAGCCTCGCCCGGTATCCCCACTATCTTGGCCATGATGTTTCCCTCGCAGCCGTGAGAGCGTGCCGGAAGCGGTTCAAGGGCGATCCGAACAAGTCATTCGTCTGTTACGATCCGGAAGATGCGCCGGGGATCGCCAATTTCTTGCGAGCAGATCTGACGATATCGCTCGACGTTATCTATCACTTGGTAGAGGATCGGATTTACGAAAGGTATCTGTTCGATTTGTTCACGGCATCGCGGCGCTTCGTGATCGTCTATTCGTCGAACAAGGCAGAGGCGACAAGAGTACCGCACGTACGCCACCGCGAATTTACCCTGGACGTGGGGCGCCGCTTCGCCGAATTTCGAGTCGTCCGCACCATCGAAAACCGGTATCCGAAGGACAACCTCTGCAGCTTCTTCGTCTTCGAGCGGTCCCTTGGGGAGCCATAGAGTTCTTCCTGGGATAGGCGGCCGCCTATCCGGGGGCAGTCTGCTTGTTCCGAGCCTGTGCGCGTGCCCGTATCGCAAGGACGACTGCAAACGGAACGACCGTGATGATCGTGAGCACGCGGCCCAAGGCCGCCGCAAGAAAACCGGATGTCATGGCCAAACCAACGAGTGGGCTGAGCGCTGCGGCGACCGCCTCGCGAATCCCGAGTCCGGCCGGCACGATCGAAACCGCATGTCCGACGACTCCCGAGAGAGTAAGCGCCGAGGCCTGGGCAAAGGTTGCCGGGAAGCCGAGTGCGCTCAAGCAGAAGAGCAGCTGAACCGCATCGACGGCCACCAGGACAAGCTTCACAGCCAATACGAGGAAGTAAGTACCGATACCGGCGCGTAAACGCCTGGCCACGACCACGGTCGCCGCCATAACGGTCAGACCGGCGGCCAGGAATATGGCTCCCGTTATGCCCGGTGACGTGTACAAGATCGCCGTACCCGCGTAAGCCGCTGCAAGCCCCATCCAGATAGCGAATACCAAGAGGACTGCCGAGGCGGCACCCTTGTAACCCGTGCCCCCCGTTTTGAGGCTGGCCATTCGAACCAGCGCGCTGCCAGGCAAGGGCAACATGTTGGCCGCGGTGCCGAGGACCGTTACTTCAAGGGCCCTCCCGAAAGAGACGGGCTGGCCGACAAGCCGGCCCGTGAGCATGAAATCGATTGCATTGAAAAGGATCATGACCGGCACGGTGATCGCGATCACGAGCAAAACCGCGCTCCAGTCCAGGTCGATGAAGATGTCCGGCTGTTGCCGGATCCCTGCGACAACTCCGCCGGCCAAGAGCATCACGGCGATCATGAGACCAATTTGCCGGTAGCGAGGCCGTCGAAGCTCCTTGAGCTCCATGAGGTTCAGCGCCGCAGTCTTCACGGAGTCTATATCGAATCGATGGCTCATGGTTTGCTTCGGGAGCGGACCGTCGACAGGCGGCGGTCCATGGTTCGCTCGCTATTCTGCCGCACGGTGCCCTGAGAGCGTTGCGCCGCGCACCAGAGGGCTTTCCGTAGTTCCGGTGTCCGGCTTTCTTAGGATCCAGATGTAGGTCGGGCACAACCAGTAGGCCACAGCGAGAATGGAGGCGCTTAGCTTCTGCTTGAGAGACCCGGGACGGATCATGTCCGTCGCATGATACTTGACCGGGTCGGCGATGACTTTTCGGGTGTAATCATGAACCTCGAAATTCCGGACCAGCTTCCTCAGCCCCCACAAACTCAAGTGGGTCTCATAATAACGCTCCGCTTTTCCCGCCAGCCTTACATAGATATGACCAAGGCTTTTCGGGACGACGGAGAGAAGCGGCAGCCCGTAGTGGGCCTCGATGAACTTGATCCGGTTTCCGGCCGCGAAATAGCAGCACCCGCCAGGCCTCAATACGCGATGGATCTCCGCCAGCAACCGGCGTGAATCGGGGACGTGCTCGTAAATGTGTGTACATGTCACGCAATCGAACGACTCTTCCTCGAATTTCAAGGCCATCGAATCCCCGCACAAGAACTCGACATCTGCCGAGCCGTGGGTCTCTCTGGCGTGGTCAACGGCATCTTTGTCGATATCGATGCCGATTACCCTTGCGAAGGTCTCGCTGTAGGCGCGGGTCAGGAACCCGGTCGAGCAGCCGATGTCCAACAGGGTCAACTCGGCCGGGTCTTTTCCCGTGCCGATCAGGAAATCGGTCATTACTGCAAGGGCTTTCTTGGCCTTCCGGCCTCGCCGCTCGGCGTCGTACATCGCTTCCCGGTGAGTTTCGGAAAAGCCATGCTGATAGACGTACTCGGCCATGGTTTTCTCTACGAGCGCTGGCGGCTGGAGCGGCGGCAATGCTAAAGCACCAGAGTTAACGGCGGATTAGCACCGGTTGCTCCGCAATTGCTTCGAGAACAGCTCAGAAAAGGCCTTTGCCGAAACCTCTCTGGTGAATTGCCGGCGGACGAGGTCTTCACCGTTGCGGCGCAGGTGGGCGGCCAGCACGGGGTCCCCTGCGATTCTCTTGACCGCCGCTGCGATCTCCTCGGGCGCGGCGTCTCTCACCAGGAGACCGGTCTCCTCGTGGTGGACCGAGTCGATGATGCCGCCGATGCGCGTTGCGATCACGGGAATGCCCGCCAACATCGCCTCGAGAAACGTGAGCCCCTGCGCCTCCATCCACCCGTCGGAGGCTCTCCTGGACGGTCCCACGAAGATCTCGGCGGCTGCCAAGTAGGCCGGGACGTCGCTCGGCTCGACCCAGCCGGTGAAGGCGACGCGCCCGGCCACGCCGAGCTCGCGCGCCAATTGCTCTATGGCCGGGCGGTCCGGACCCTCGCCGACGATCACGGCGCTCACGTCGGGCAGATCCGGGGCCAAGAGCGCAACCGCACGGATCAGGTCGGCGACCCCCTTTTCCTCAACGACCCGGCCGACGAAAATCAGACAGGGGCCTGTTCCGCGACGGTACTTCCGCCGCAGATTCGCTGTCGGCCCGGGCGCTGTGCTGGAAACGCCCATGGGAATGCGGTGAACCGCCGCCGAGCCGGGTGCGATCTCGGCGACAGCGGCGGCGGTCGCGCTGCTGTTTACTGTGACGGCGGCGGCTCGTTGTATGGCGAATCGCTTGAAGGCGTTGAGCACCCGACCGCGCAATGCGAAGACGTCGCCCCCGTGAATGGTGGCGACGTGTGGAATTCCCAACGACCCGGCGGCCAGGGCGCCGGTGAAACCTTGCGGGAGAATCCAATGTGAATTCAGCAGGTCATACTGGCCGCTGGCCAGACGGCGCTTCAGCGCGAGCCACTCGGCCAGGACAAACGCGGGCACCTGAAGAGCCTTCGAGGGTTTCTTGCGCAGGTTCACCAACGCGCCGCCCTGATAGCAAAGGGTTTGCAGAATCGATGGCCAGAGGTAGCGAAACCGCTCTACCTCTATGCCGCCCAAGATCTCTCGTCTGCGACAGTCGGGGGCGTGCGGTGCCAGCACGTCGACCCGCCATCCGATCGCCAAGAGATCCTGGGCAAGATGCAGAACAAAGGGCGTGGTGGTATCGCCTTCCCAGCGCGGGAAATTGGACGTGACAATTAGTACGCGGCCCAGAACCCCGGGCGCGCCGGCTGCCCTGCGGCGGACCTGCCCGGCGTGCGCTGTGTTGCTATCAGCCATTTGTGGCTTGGTCGCCACTCTGTGCGGCATCCGGTTGCGGATTTCGGGCCGTGACGGGCTTTCGTGCCACGGCGATGACTCCCAAAGGGATCAGGGACGCTCGGTCGATTGCCGAATCCAGCATAGCGAGAAGCCACGAAAAGGGCGCATTGAGCAGGAGAGCCATCGTGCCAAGGATGGGGATCCCGGTCAGCAGGCCCGGAAATATGAAGCTGGTCTGGTGGTGGAGGAACGACAGGACGCCACCATAGGGCGCCACCTCGAGGATCTCGTACCCGGTGTCCTTCAGCAAGCTGACCAGACCTTCTTGGGTATAGCGAAAATAGTCATGGGGCAACTCATGCCGCCGACTCAGGTGCGGAACACTCAGAATAACCTTGCCGCCCGGTTTCAACACCCGATGGAACTCCGCCAGGGCCCGCCACGGCCTGGGCACATGCTCGAGGACCTGTTGGCAGACAACCGTATCGTAGCGCCCGGCCGGGACCTCGGGCATTTCGGTGATATCGCCGGTCCAGGTCGGCCGGTGCCCGCCGCGCGGTGCCAGATCGATCGACTCGCAGGCCGAAGCCGTCCTGAGAATCGTCTCTGAGAAGGCGCCTCGGCCGGCACCGGCATCCAGGACGAGCCCGCCGCAGTGCCGCGCCATAATGGGGTTCACGACCTTCCATGCCGCATAGGCAGTTGCCGAGAATATAACTAGGCGCCAATTCTCGGACCCACTGTGACGGTCGAGAAACCGTTCCTGATTACGCTTAAGGAAGGGCAAGAAACCGAAGTCGCCCTTGGATGTCTTTGGCACCGCCATTCGCGTCTTCCTGGTTCTACAGGTCCTCTTGATGCGCCTGATTTTGCAATATTCGGACCGTTCGGTTCATCGTGCGGACTTGGTCGTTTTGGGTTTCCGCGGGTTGGCCTCCGCCGTGGCGTCCTGGGTGTCGGGCACCCACCGCCCGGCCCGACGCTCGACCGCCGCGATCTGCAAGGCGACTTCAGTGCCTGAGGCTGTCTCCGACGACAGCTCCGCCCGTTGCGCCAGTTCCAGGCGGCGCACCTTCTCCAGAGTCATCTCGATGAGCTGCCGGTTGAAGTTTACGAGGTCCGCCACCAGGCCGATCAACAGGGTCATGAACCCGATCACCACCAATACGCCGCCCAGAACCAGGGACTGGATGTGCCCGTCGCCATCGCCGGACATATAGAGGTAGACGAAGCGTAGGATGGGCAGGGCGCCGGCGACCGACAAGGCCGTGCCGAGGTAGAAGAACAGGCGCAGTGGCCGGTACATCGCGTACATGCGCACCATCGTGACCAGCGACTGCCGGATGAAACCCGGGATGCTCTTGAACAGCCGCGACTTGCGCGTGTTGGCGTTAGTCCCGACCGGCACGGCGGCGATGGCCATCTGCTTGCGGCCGGCCTGGATCAACATCTCGATGGTGTAGCTGAAGGACGATACGATGTTGAGGTGAAGCGCCGCTTCGCGCGATATGGCGCGGAAGCCGCTCACCGCATCGGGCACGTCGGTGTGCGACAGCTGCCGGACCACGAAGCTGCCCAAGGCCTGAAGTAGCTTCTTGCCCGACGAAAAATGCGCCACCTTCGCGGTCTGACGGTCGCCCACCACGATGTCCGCCTCGCCGGCGAGGATGGGCGCAATGAGCCGCGGGATGTCGGCGCCGGCATACTGGTTGTCGCCGTCGGTGTTGACGATGATGTCCGCGCCCAGCGCGAGGCCGGCCTCGATGCCGGTGCGGAAGCTGCGCGCGAGACCCATGTTTGCCTTATGGCGAACGACGTGGTCGATACCAAGCTCCCGGGCCAGTTCGGCGGTGCCGTCGGTCGAGCCGTCGTCGACGACCAGAACCTCGACCTGATCCACGCCCGCGATCTGGCGCGGAATGTCGGCCAGGGTCTGGCGCAAGGTCTCCGCCTCGTTGAAGCACGGAATCTGGACGATCAGTTTCATCGGCCGAGTCCTTGGGCGGCGGGCGCGAAGGCCCGGCCGAGCGCGCGTGACTGGGTCCGGCGGCTGCCGTCATGAAGGCGCTGCCGGCCGGAAAGGTTAATATCAACGGGTTAACAACACCTTGCATCGCCGGGTCAGTGGCGACCCGGCCCACGTCACGGCGGTCTCACGTGCGGAACCGCCTAGCTCGCCGGGGTCAGCCGCGCGGCCTGTGAGCGTCTTCGCAGTTGAATCAACGATCCTAGGTGGTTCTCGAAGAGTGTCACCTTGGCGAACGGCTCGAGCAGTCTGCGCCTGCCGACCGCTCGTTCCATGGCCGGATCGAGCCAGATATAGACCGGACCGCTCGTTCCATGGCCGGATCGAGCCAGATATAGACCGGCCGCGAGGCCTGGAGGCGGAACCGTGCCAAGGGCTGGAAATCGCGATAGTCGTCATAGGTAGGGACCGCGATCCTGACCCGCTGGTGGGACAGAAGGCCATAGTACCAGTCGCCGCTGGTGGCGAAGATGACCGAATCGGGCTCGATAAAGCCGGCTATGGTGCTGGACAACTCCGCCCGGTCCCTGCGCAGCTGATAGGCCGTCGGCAGGTCGTAGGTGAAGGCGACCATGGCCGCCCAGACCAGGCTGACCGAAAGCGCCGAGAGGGTCGCGCCGCGTAATCGGACCCGGCCTTGGCCGCGTGTCAGCGCGGAGCCTAGGGCAAGCGCCAAGACGACGAGGGCAAGGACCAGGGGAAACGACAGAATGACGCCTTCCTGCTGCTCCAAGGGCAGCTCCCGGCTGGCAACGAGCAGCAGGTACAGGGTGGCCGTCCCGAGGCCGGCGAAGATCGCTGCGCGATGCCACGCGGCCGGCAGACCCTCGGTCAATTCCCGCCAGGCATAGGCCGTCAGGATGGAGGTTAGTGGGAATATGGGCAGAAAATATCTGAGGTTCAGGGCCATTCCGCCGTGCCAGGCGAAGGCGGCATAGACGGCGAAGTAGGTCGCCGGCACGAGGCATGCCACTCCGAGGGCCGAGGTGTCCCTTCGGCCGCGCAGCAGTTGGGCCAAGGGCAGGACCAACACGACCAGGTAGGGGCAGCTTTGCAGCAGGGCTTTCTTCAGGCTGCCGAAATACACCATGGCGCCGCCGGCGCTGCGCGACAGTTCCATTTCCCTGATTTCGAGGCCGCGGATCCGGAAGTCGACAAGAAGCTGATAGGTTCCGTTGGCAAAGCGTGACACCACCTGCCATCCCCACGGTGTCAAAGTCAGGGCCACCAGAAGCAGCGTTGCCCGAACCTGGGGGCGGGTCGCAGCCCAAAGAGCCGCGGCGACCAGGCAGCCCAGAAACACAACGGGAAGGTACGGCAGAAGAACCGACGCGTTGCCCGAGCCCGACACGCCGTAGGAAAAGGGGAGGCGATGCCGCACTTCACGTAGTTCGTCGCCGCCAGGACACCCAGTCCCGGCACCGCGGCGATGCAGGTCGCCAGGATAAGCCGGGGACGCCAGGGGTCCACGAAGGCAAAGGGCAAGAGCAAGGCGGGCAAAACGAAGATCACGTCCAGGCGCACGCCGGTGCCGAATCCCGCGACCAGACCCGCCGTTGCGGCCAGCGCGACGGACTTGCGCGGATCTGCCGTCTGAAGAGCCGTCACGGCGGCGTAGAGGGCCCCGGCGACGAACAGCATCGACAGGGCGTGGGGCCAAGCGGCCTGCGAGTATTCCCAGGCGAAGGTCCCCAAGATCAGAATCAGAGCGGCGTTGAGCGCCAGATCGGCGTCGCGAAAGAGCGTGCGGCCGATCAGCAGGGTCAGGCAGACGACGCCGAGAAAGGCAAAGGCATTGAGGATATATAGGCCCTTGTAGCCGACCAGCAGATACAAGGGAGCGGACAGGAGTGTCGAGAGATAGGGGTACGAGGGGATGAGTTGGCCTTCGTGTACCCGCAGAGCGGGAAGCACGAGCTCGGGCGAGGGGAATTCCTCATAGCCGTTCCAGACATGGAGATCGCCTCCGGCTGAGAAGCTCCGCGCCATCATATGGTAGACCCCCTCGTCCACACTGAGGTGTCCGCCAGGAGCGAAAAGGAACGAAACGACGAGCGTGAGTGCAAGAGAGAGGAAAAGTACCGCGGATTTTGGGCCGAACCTCTGCGGCTCCGGTTTGAGTAACGACGCCAAGGTCATGGAAGCAACAATCCGCGCGAGGTCGGTACGCCGGGGGGGGGGACCGGGTGACGGCCCTGACGGACCCTGTGCCACAAAGGTAAAGAATGGCACAACGGGACCGCCAGGGACGCGGCGCTGGGGCGGTCGGTCAGCCCCGCTGTGCCGGCGGCACACCCTTCGCACCCGGCTCGCGCACTTGCACCAGCGAGCCGAGGCGGTGTTCGTAAAGGGTCTCGGTGCTCAACGCATGGAGCAGGTGCCGTTCCTCGACCGTCGCAGCGAAGCTCCGGTCGAGCCAGAGGTAGACCGGGTGCCCAGACTCTAGGTGGTAATCGACCAGAGCTCGGAAGTCCCGGTAGTCGTCGAGACTGGGCACGGCAAGTCTCACCTGCGGTTGCTCCAGAAGGCTGAAGAAGTAGCTCCCATGGGGAACGAACACTATGGAATTGGGTTCCACGAAAGGAACGATCTCGCGCGCGAACTCGACCTGCTTCTTGCGCCAGTCGTAGGCGCGCGGCGCGTCGTAGAGCAACCCGACCATCACCGCCCAGACCAGGCCGACCGCAAGGGTGGCGGAAGCGGCGCCCCGAAGGTTGGGGCCCGCCTTGGCGCCCAGATGGACGCATGTGGCCACCAGAATGAACGTCGCGACTGCAATGACTAGCGGAACGGTGAGAAAGGCGATCTCATGGTGGGCCCAGGTCGCAACGGCTCTCGGTACGAAGATCAGGAAGCAAGCGACGACCGCCGCGCCGGCTACTACGACGATGCGCCGCCATGCCCGTGTTAGGTTCCGACGCAGATCACGCCACGCGTAGGCGGTTAGAATCGAGGTGAAAGGCAGTATGGGGAGAAAGTATCGCAGGTTGAAAGCCTGTCCGCCATGCCAGGCAAAATAGGAATATACCCCGATGTAGGCTGCCGGCACTAGGCACAGTTGTGCGACGGCGGCGCTGTCCTTGTTACCGCGCAGGAGCGCCGACAGGGGCAAGATCAGCACGGTCAGGTAGGGACAGCTTTGCAGCAAGGCCTTTTTCAGACTGCCGCGATAGACCATCCCCCCATCCGGGCTACGCAAGAGGGCCGGCTCCGCAATTCCCGGGTCGCGAATGCGTAGGTCCACGACAAGCTGATAAAGCCCATTTGCGAACTTGGAGATGATGTGCCAGCCCAAAGGTGTCAGCCCCAAGGCGACCAGGAGGAGGGCAACAATCAGGCCGGCCGACCAGCGGTGGCTCGCCAGCCACGACCGGCCCCGGGATCGTCTCGCCAGCCAGGCGGCTGCGACCACCGCAAATCCCAGAAGCACTACGGGAAGATAGGGCAAGGGACCCGAGGCGGCGCCGGATCCGACAACCCCATAGGAGAACGGCATCGCGGTGCCGAATTTCACGAGGTTCGTGACCGCCAGCAAGGCCAAACCCGGCACCGTCCCGATGCAGGCAGCCAGGGCGTGCGAGGGCCGCCACGGGGCTGCGAAGACGAACGGCAGCACGACCGCGGGAAGAGCGAAGACCACATCCAGGCGCACGCCCGTGCCGAACCCTGCGACCAGACCTGCGGTCATGGCCAGGGCCAGAGATCTGCGCGATGCCGGCGACCGAAGGGCGGTCACGGTCAGGTAAACCGCGCCGGTTACGAACAGCATGGACAGGGCATGGGGCCAGGCAGCCTGAGAATACTGCCAGGCGAATCCGCAGAAAATGAGAACCAAACAGGAGTCAATAGCTAAGCCTCGGTTTTGGAACAGCGCACGCGCCATCAGGAAGCTCAGACCCACGGCAGCAATGAAGGAGACGGCATTGAGGATATAGAGGCCCTGATAGCCGGCCAGCCAGTACAGTGGGGTCGCCAAGATGGCCGTGAAGTGGGGGTATTGGGAGAACAGCCGTCCATCGTGCACGCGGAGCATCGGAAGCACGAGTTCGGGCGAGGGGAACTCCTCGTAGCCGTTCCACACGCTGAGGCTGCCGCCCGACGAAAAGCTGCGCGCCATCATGTCATAGACGGCCTCATCGACGCTGAAATGCCCGGCTACCACGAGAAATATCGAGGCGAACAGGGTCAGCAAGAGAACGAGAACCAAGATCGCCGATTTGATGGTGTATCTTGGGGAGGTGGTTCGAGGCGCGGCGGGCGTGGGAAATACGGTCATCGTGATACCGATGGGTGCTGCCGCAGGCCATAGACGGTTGTTGCGCGGAGCGTCCGGCTCCCGCAGCCGCGGGCGAGAGCCACAATCTGGGGGGATAAGGTAAATATTTGTCTAACCACTGGCGACTGCAGCCGTTGCGGCGCCGGAGGCTTTCGGCGGTCGGGCCGAGCGGACCTCGGCCAAAGATGGCGCACCTCAAACACGCACGCGTTATTGGAAAATCCTCGATATGAAAAATAGTTCCTTCAGCCCCGCCTGCCCGACTGCCGCTTGCGGCCGCTCCCGGCGGGAGCGCCTCGACGTGGAACTGGGTGCGCGGCCCGAGCGCGCGGATAGATGGAGCATTTGAACGCGGCCATGTCCGAGCCAACCCCCTCCGTAGCAATCCTGGACAGATTGCAGGCCCGGCTCGACAGGGCCGGCCGTGGGGCGAGTGCATACGTCGCCTCTTGGCCGCGGACGTACGATCAGGTAGTGACGTTCGGCGCGGCGAATTCGGTCAACCCTTCCCGAGCTTGCCTAGGCCGCTTTACGAGGGCTTGTCTTTCGTGATCCACGCGGTCGAGCTAGGTTGGCGAGCGCAAAGCTGATGCGCCGGACAGCGAGCCAGTTCAGGGGCCAGGAATACCTAAGAGGTCGGAGCGCATTTGGAACAGAAAGCCTATTCCCGAATGGCGGAGATCGAAGGCGCGCACTGGTGGTTCGTCGCGCGCCGCCGCATTCTGCGCGCGGCGATACGCCGCCTCGTGCCGCTGCCACCGGCCGCCCGCCTTCTCGAGGCGGGGTGCGGGACCGGCGGCAATCTCGCGATGTTGGAGGGCTTCGGAGAAGTGTCGGCTTTCGAGCCCGACGCGCGGGCACGCGAGTTGGCACGCCGCAAGACGGCAATACAATTGCGTGAGGGCCGTCTTCCAGCCGAGGTTCCCTTCGAGGCGGAAACCTTCGATCTGGTGGTCGCGCTGGACGTCCTGGAACACCTCGATGACGATTTGGCCGGCCTGAAGGCCCTGCGCGACAGGATGCGCCCCGGCGGCTGGATGCTGATCACGGTGCCGGCGTATTGCTTTCTCTGGAGCCATCACGACGTCGTGCATCACCACAGGCGCCGCTACCGCAAGAAGGCGCTGGTCCGGCTGGCATTGGCGGCCGAGCTTTCCCTGGTGACGGCAACCTATTTCAATACCCTGTTGTTTCCCGTGGTGGCCGTTGTGCGCTTCGGCAAGAACCTCCTGGGTATCGAAAGTGCCGACGACAGCGATGTGCCCGCACATCCGCTCAACGGCTTGCTGGGCGCCGTGTTTGCTAGCGAGCGCCATCTGGTCGGCCGAATCGGGCTGCCCATAGGCGTGTCGATCCTGATGCTCGCGCGCAGGCCAGGACCATGAGGTCCGAGGCCGCCACCACGCCGTGTTCCGGACAAGACTCTCCACGGATGCCGTCTGTCGAGCGCATCCCGCAGGCTTGGCCGGTAGCTGGCACGATAACAGCAAGTCTTCGGGCAACCTCTCGCGCTGTGCAACGGATGCCGGGACAAAGGCACGGCCGGTTGGTCGAAAAGGCGGAGCCGGTCTCCGCCTGCAACACCCCGCCCGGGGTGGCCCGTTAACGGAAAATTCTTGCTTTGAATGGAAGTTTCTCCTGGGCGGGTCGGGGCGGTATCCCCGACCCCCTCCGCAGGGGTCCCCAGACACGACTGCGCGCACGGCTATTTCAACCAGGCAATTCGAACGCGTTCATGACCCTGCAATTCCGTTCCGTCACGGCACTCCAACGACCGCGGTTCGGACTGAACCAGATCGGCGACAGGCGCGGCGTGGCCTTATTAATGCCTATGTGGCTGTTCAGTCTTGTAGGGGTCGAGTTCCGTCTGCCGTACCTCATTATCTGCCTGGTGGTGGCCAGTACGAGTCTGGAAACGAAGAACCGGCCGTTCGTCCCCGCTCTTGCCAGGATGGCGCTCCTTCTGTTCCGTGGTCGGATTTGGTCGACAACCGAGATTTGGCGCGGTTATGACCAGGAATTCCGGGAGTTTCGGGAAGCGCCCCAGAACATCGATCCGAGCGCCCGGGCGATCGTCGCGCGATTCGAGGAACGCCCATGGTTCGTGCTCAGACGGGTCGATTCCCATGTGGTATCGCTGGAGGTCATCAAGTGTTCCGTGTCCCTGCCGGATCTTTTCACGGGGCCTCACCAGCCGCTCGGCGCCACGCCGGCCTATACGACGATCGATATGCCCAACGGCGATCAACTCGAATTGAAACATCTTGAGATGGGCATCGATCCGGTTCAAGCCGGGCAGTTGAAGGATACGAGGCTGTCGCGCGGCGCAAGGCCTTATTGGGGCAACTGGCCGCGGAATCTGGATTACGTCGTCATGCTGGACGCCGACGATCAGGACAATCCCTTTCCGGACCTCTCAAGGTCGGTTCACGTCGGTTTGTTTTTCGCGATTTACGCGGTTGATCGCGACCCGTCCGAGCAAGCCGTAGTCTACAACCCCTTAGGCCAGAGAAGGCAAATCCCGCCTTCGCGGCCGTGGAGCAGAGTCGGACAAAGGGGATGGTAGTCAAAATTCTGAAGGTTGCCATGACGGATCTTTGCGGCGAGGTCTTCCGTCGCCTTCCCGGGCCGGCGGCGGTGGGCCGGGCCGATCGCGGCTGCAGGGTAAAGGCTGGACGATGAGCGGCGCGCCGACTGCCTGGTCCGGTCGATCGATGGTCGGCGCGGCTCTGGATGGCCCGGGCGCCATTCCCGTTGTTACAGTCGTCGTCCTGGCCAGCGTCTATATCCAGTTCACGTCCCTCATCAATCACGACACGGCTTGGTTCCTCTACTCGGTTGATGCCTTGTTCGAGGGTGGGCGCCTCTACCAGGACATTTTTTTCGAAGTCAACCCGCCTCTGGCCCTCTATCTGACGATCCCCCCCGTCTATGTCTCGCGGGTCACCGGGCTATTCGCGCCCCACGTCTTTACCGCCTATGTCTTCGGGCTGATCGCGATTTCGCTTTGGCTGGTTCGCTATCTTCTGACCCGACACGCCGGCCATTCCAGTTCCGTGCGGCGCGGCGTGTTGTTTTCCGCGCTGCTCGCGTTGGCGGTCTGCCCGGCCGGCAACTTCGGCCAGCGCGAACACCTCATGATGATCCTCGCCCTGCCCTACATGGTCCTCGCGGCGCACCGGGCGGTCAAGGGGCCGTGCGGCCCGTTCGTCGCGGGTTCACTCGGCGTGTTGGCTGCGCTCGGGCTTGCGCTCAAACCCTACTTTCTCCTGCTTCCTGTCGCTCTCGAACTTTATCTCTTCTTCGCCGGCCGGCGGCTGACGGGCGTTCTGCGGCCCGAAACTTTGGGTTTGGCGGGGGCGGGACTGCTCTACGGCCTCGCCCTTGTCTGGTTCACGCCCGATTACCTGACGCGCATTGTCCCGTTCGCACTGCAGGTATTTCACCAGGGCTTCATGAGCTCTCCGGCTGCGGCTCTGTGGCGCATGGAAACGCTGTTCCTGCCCGTGCTTCTGATCCTGCACGTAGCGACACGGCGGAACCAGTCCGGCAAGGCCTTGGCGGATGTCTTCGCCCTGGCGGCGGCATCCTTCTTCCTGGCCTACCTGATGCAAATGAAGGCCTGGCCCTATCAGCTCTTCCCGACCACGGCGAGCCTGGTGCTGGCCTTGGGCGCAATCCTGTCCGGCGGTCGCAGGCAGGCGGCAGACCCGTCGCCGGTCAGCGGGTCGGGGTACATGAGCCGCGCGGCCGCGCCGGTTGCGGCCGTCATGCTCCTGACATTGGCCGGCGTGGGAATCCTGAACGGCGGTTACCAAAGCATATACGTCGAGCACCTGGCGCCGGTCGTCCGCAAGCATGCGGCCGGGTCCGCGATCTACATCTTCTCTTCGAATGTCTCGGTGGGGTTCCCGCTGGTGAACGTGACAGGGGTCCGGTGGGCGTCTAGGTTCCCGATGCAATGGCTGTTACCGGGGCTGGTGCGGCGGCGCGCGGAATTGGCGCAACAGGGTGCGGCGGTCGAGCCCGAAGGACTTCGGGAGATCAGGCGCTATGCCCTCGATGCCGTGGTGGCTGACCTGATCAAGTGGTCGCCGGAGATTATTCTAGTCGACGTGCGCGAGGACAAACCCTATTTCGGCGGGCTTCGGTTCGACTATCTTGCGTATTTCTCCAAGGATCCGCGATTTGCGCAAATCTGGTCTCGCTACGAGTTGCTGATGGATTTCGGGACCTATCATCTCTACAAGCGCCGGCCGACGCCTCACTAAGCCTTAACCAATCTGTTACACTATTTCAGCCCGCAGCAACGCTGGGTTCGGGAGAGACTTTGCCGTGCAATCGAGAGCCCTTCACATCGACGCGCGGGGGCTTGCGGCTCGGATGGCCCGAGTCCTATGGCTCCACCGCTGGCTCCTGGCGATCATGTTCATCTATTTCGCCGCCGGGTTCGCCGTGCTTGAGTACGTCGACAGGCCGGAGAAAATGTCTTTTTCTCTCTACTCCGCCATGACGCCCAAGATGACGGGCATCTTCGCGGTCGCCTTCGTGATTCTCTACCCTTTGTGTGTCATGTTGTTCGTGCGGCCGGCCAACCTGCTGCGATACCTGGCCGCGGACATCTGGACCAACTGGCTGACCCTGGAACGCTTGGCCGGCGGCTGCCTGATACTCTTGCTTCTACCCCGGTTCATGTCCCTCTTCACCGTATTCAAGACCCTCATACCGGTCATCAATCCCTACACCTGGGATCCACTACTAGCCGAGTGGGACAGGTTGCTGCACGGCGGCATCGATCCCTGGCAGTCGCTACAGCCCATCTTGGGCACCCCCTGGATCAGCAGCGGGATCAATTTCTTCTACCACCTCTGGATATTCGTGCTTTACGGCATCCTGCTTTGGCAGGCGTTCAGTGTCCGCGATCCGCGGTTGCGCATGCAGTTTCTTCTGACCTTTGTTCTCGTCTGGTCGCTGCTCGGCGGTCTCATGGCAACGCTGCTGTCCTCTGTCGGTCCGGTCTACTTCGGGCGCGTGACCGGGCTCGAGGATCCCTTCCAGCCGCTTGTCGACTACCTCCAGGCCGCCAATGAAGTGGCGCCGATCTGGGCGCTGCAGGTCCATGATTGGCTCTGGCGCTCGCATATTCTCGGGGAATACAATTTCGGCACCGGCATTTCGGCCATGCCGAGCATACACGTGGCCGCGGCCGTGCTTTTCGCCTTGCTCGGCTGGTGCGCCAATCGTCTGCTCGGTGTCGCGCTGACCCTCTTCGCGGTCGTCATCATGATCGGTTCGGTCCATCTCGCCTGGCACTACGCGCTGGACGGCTACGTGGCGGCCGTCCTGACCTATGGGCTTTGGCGGGCCGCCGGGTGGCTGGTCGCGCAAGACCCGGCCTTCGATTCGGGTTGACCCGCGGCTCAGCCGCCGGCCATCTTGTGAAAAACCCTGGCTGAGCGAATCCCAAACCGCTAGCCTTGCCATTTGCATGGCACAGGTCACATGAGTGAGTCGCAAAGTCTCCCAGAACTCTGCCGGTTCGGCGCCCTCGAGGTCGTCGACCTCTTGGCGCGCGGCGAGGTGAGTCCGCTGGAGCTGGTCGAGGCGGCGGCCCGGCGCATTGAGACGACCGACGGGGCGATCAACGCGCTGCCGACGCTCTGCCTGGAGCGGGCGCGCGAGCATGCCCGGCGGATCATGGCCGAAGGGCCCAAGGTCGAGCGGCCAGCGCCCTGGCTCGGCGGTCTGCCGGTCGCGATCAAGGACCTGGAGGACGTGGCCGGGGTGCGCACGACCTACGGCTCGCCGATCTATGCCGAGCATGTTCCGGCGCGCTCCGACATTCTGGTCGAGCGGCTCGAGTCGAGGGGCGCTATCGTGGTCGGCAAGTCGAACACGCCCGAGTTCGGCGCCGGCGCCTCCACCTTCAACGAGGTGTTCGGCAAGACCCGCAACCCCTGGAACCTGGACAAGTCGGTGGCGGGGTCCTCCGGCGGCTCGGCCGCGGCGGTCGCTGCCGGGCAGGTCTGGCTGGCCAGCGGCTCGGATCTGGGCGGCAGCTTGAGGACGCCGGCCGGTTTCAATGCCGTGGTCGGCCTCAGGCCGAGCCCCGGCCGGGTCGCCCGAGGTCCGGCGCCCCTGCCCTTTTCAACTCTTTCCGTGGCCGGTCCGATCGCCCGGAACGCCGCGGACGCGGCGCTCTTCCTCGACGCCATGTCCGGCCAGCACCCCGAAGATCCGTTGTCTCTGCCGGTGCCCGCCGCGTCCTTCCTGGAGGCGGCCCGTGCGCCGCAGAGGCCGGCCAGGATCGCCTATTCTCCCGACCTGGGGCTGTTCCCGGTCGAGCGGGAGGTCGCCGGGATCTGCCTGCAGGCGGCCGAGCGCTTCGCCGCGATGGGCGTCGTGGTCGAGGAGGCCTGCCCGGACCTGTCCGACGCCGTGCCCGTGTTCCAGACCCTGCGGGCGGCGCTCTACGCCGCCGAGATGGCGCCGTTGCTGGAAGGCCACCGTGCGCTCTTGAAGCCCGAGGTGATCTGGAACACGGAGAAGGGGCTGGCGCTCAGCGCTGCGGAGATCGGCCGGGCCGAGCTGGCGCGTGCCGCCCTCTACCGGCGCGTCTCAGCCTTCTTCGAGACCTACGACTTGCTGCTGTGCCCGACCGCCATCGTGGCGCCCTTCGATGTCGACGTCCGCTACGTGGAGGAGGTCGAGGGCCACAGGTTCGACAATTATGTGGAGTGGATAGGGATCACCTTCGTGATCACGCTGACAGCCTGCCCGGCGCTGTCGGTGCCGGCCGGCTTCACCGCAGAGGGGCTGCCGGTCGGCCTGCAGATCGTCGGGCCGCCGCGCGGCGAAGCGCGGGCCCTGGCCGCCGCCGCGCTGCTGGAGCAGGCGACCGGCATCGCGGAGGCCCTGCCGATCGATCCGCGGCCGGCGGGCCACGGCGCCGCGGCGTCCTGAAGCCATGACCGGCGCCCTGTCCGATGGCGGCGCCGAGGCGCCGGTGACGCAGGACGCCAAATACCCGCTCGGCGTCCTCATGGTGCTTGTCGCCGGCGTGTGCCTCAGCTTCGGCGGGCTGATCCTGCGCCACGTCGAGTCGGCCGACATCTGGCTGATGGTCTTCTACCGCTCGGTCGCCTTCGCCGGTACCCTGCTCGGGTTTCTCGCCGTCGTCTATCGGGGCCGGCTGGTCCGGCCGTTTTTGGCGGTCGGCCGGGAGGGCGTGGTCGTGGCGCTCGCCCTGGGCGCGGGCTCGATCTGCTACCTCGTCGCCATCGACCTGACGACGGTCGCCAACGTGGTCTTCATCCTGGGGGCGGGACCGCTTCTGACGGCCCTTCTGGGACGGCTGGTGCTGGGCGAGCGGGTCCGGCCGGTGACCTGGGTCGCCATGGCGGCGGCGCTTTGCGGCATCGCCCTAATGGTTGCCGAAGGGCTGGGCAGCGGCCGCCTGGCGGGCAATATCGTCGCCTTCGGCGCGGCCGTCGCCTTTGCCGTCATGGTGGTCGCGATTCGGCGCGCCAAGTCGGTCGACATGGTGCCGGCGAGCTGCCTCGGCGGTCTGGTGGGTGCCGCGGCCTCGGCCCCGATGGTCGGCAGCTTAGGCATTTCGGGCCACGACCTCGGCTTGGCAGTGCTGTTGGGCAGCGCTCAGCTGGGCGCCGGGTTCCTGTTGATCACGCTGGGCACGCGCCGGGTACCGGCCGCCGAGGTTCCACTGCTCGCCCTGACCGAGGTCGTCCTGGCGCCGACCTGGGTTTGGCTCTGGGTGAGCGAGGTGCCAGGCCGCTTGACCCTTTTGGGCGGCGCGGTCGTCCTGGCGGCTGTGCTCGGTCAGGCGATCATCCGCCTGCGCCGCGGACGGCGCCTTGTCGGGTAAAGGACGGGGCCTTGCCTTCGAAGCGGTGGCAAACTTCGAGCAACCGTCCGCCACAAGGTTGTCGCGGCGCGGGGAAGTTCATATTTCTTTTTCGTATGATGGGAAAGATACCGGGCAATCACCGCAGCTTTCCCCGAAGGAGATACGGTCGAATGGAATCACGAATTGCCGAGACTTGGCTGTCTTCGGCCGGGAAGTCCCTGGCCGTGGTGCTGGTCGCCGTCTGTTTCACGCTCTCGGACCTGGCGCCTGCGGCCGCCGACCCGCCGCCCTGGGCGCCGGCCCATGGTTGGCGCGCCAAGCAAAAGCATAAGCAGAAGCACAAGTACAAGAACCGGGCCTACTACGACGACCGGGTCTACACCGCTCCCTTCGATCTCGACCGTGGCGTGTGCAACAGGCAGGTCCTGGGGGGATTGCTCGGCGGGGCGACCGGTGCGCTGATCGGCTCGCGGCTCGCCAAGGGCGACGACCGGGCGGCCGCGATCATCGGCGGCACGATTATCGGTCTCATCGTTGGCGGCCGCATCGGCCGGTCCATGGACGAGGTCGACCAGAATTGCGTCGGCCAGACCCTGGAGCACGCGCCGGACGGCGAGACCATCTACTGGAACAACCAGCGCGCCGACACGCAGTACCAGGTGACGCCGGTCAAGACCTATCAGGTGAACGACGGACGATACTGCCGCGAATATCAGACGACGTCGGTCATCGGCGGTCGGGCCCAGCAGACCTACGGCACCGCCTGCCGCCAGCCCGACGGCTCCTGGGAGCTGATCAGCTAGACGGTCCGGCGCTACCCGACCGGCCCGAGTGGGGGCCGGTCGGTCTTCGGCTGCCGTCTCCGCGGCGGGCAGGGCTTCGGTGCTCGTCACACGGCCTTGTCGTTCTTGTGGCCGGCCAGCGCCCTGGCGTAGCGCGGCATGACCTCGGGCATGACGGTTTCGCCAGGTCCAGGCCGCTCCACCCCGAAGACCGTCTGGGGAAAGTCGAGCGGCTCTTGGATCGACCAGATGCGATCGTGTCGGTCGGGCGGCAGGATCTCCGCAGGATCCCCGACCGCGATCCAGTTGAGCGGGACCACCGTATCCGGCGGCAAGAGCGTCTTGAGATGGACAATTCCGTTGACCCGGACCTCCGAGCGGGCGCCGATCCGCGCCCCGTTGAAAATCGTCGCTCCGGTCGCGAGAAAGGCGTTGTCCTCGATGGAACAGCCGGAGAGATAGGCCCGTGGACCCACCAGGACGTTGTCGCCGATCGCAACCGGGTTCCTTCGGGTGCCGCGGATCACCGCCGTGTCCATGATCACGCAGTTTGCGCCGATGACGATCGGACCGCTCTCGGCGGTCAGCACCGCGCCGAAGCCGATCGAGGTATTGGCGCCGACCGTGATGTCGCCGCAGATCACCGCGTTGGGCGCTACGCGCGCCGTCGCATCGATTTTCGGGACCGCGCCATTGTGCTCCAACATCATGCGGGCCGTCCTTTCTCCTGGGTCTCGATTCCCCGCCATCCTGCCGCGCGGCGGCGGCCCTGGCCAGTGCCGGTGGCAAGTTGTCCCCTTGACCGGGACGAGGCCGGATCGTTAGGCTCCGCGCTCGAGCGGCGCTGCCGCGCGAGGAGGTCCCTGCCATGAAAACAGCCCGCGCCAGGTTCCAGGTCGGCCAGCCCGTGCACCACAAGCTGTTCGACTACCGTGGTGTCATCGTCGACGTCGACGCGACCTTTCAGGGCAGCGAAGATTGGTACCAAGCGATGGCGCGCACGCGGCCGCCCAAGGACAGGCCCTGGTACCATGTGCTGGTGCACAACGCCGAGCACATGACCTATGTGACCGAACGAAATCTGGCGCCATCCGGCGCTGGGCGAGTTCTTCGAGGGGCTGCGCGGCGGGCTCTACGTGCGCCAGACCGCGGCCCATTGACGCCTCCGCCGGGACCGCCCGGCCGTCCCCCCGCGGCAAGAAATCCTTTCCAATCGGTTTAACCGGCGCATGTTTTTTTTGCATGGCGTCTCTGTAATTTCCGCAATGGCGCAAGACGCAGAAGTGGATTATTTGCGCAGGTAACTCGTTCAACCCAGCGCGAACCGGTTCGCTCAGCACGGGGTCCGGTTCAGGTAGAGGAAAAGGGCCAAGGCCAACGTTACCTATGAAACCTCCGGGCATGCCCCGGGACAGGCGGCCGGGTCGGCCCTGCGCCGGATCGTGACCGCCTTCGGGACCGGCATGGCCGGTCTCTTCGAGGACATTGCCGCGGCACGCCGCGAGCTGCGCGTGCGTCGGGCGACCCGCGGCCTGAGCCGCCATCTGCTTCGGGACGTGGGGCTCGATCGCAGCGCCTGCTGAGCACGATCCCCTCGCATCGAGACGTCGGGGCGGACCTTTCGGTCCGCCCCGTTTCGTTTGGACGGACAGGTGGCCCCCGCCGGGTTCGGGTTCGTGAGCGCCCGAGGTGTTCTTGCGTGCGGCGACCTCTGGTTCCGTTTATCCTCGGCGGAGATCGAACGACCGGGGAGGCGCCATCATGCTGCACGATCATTTCCGGACCCTGGCCCGCTTCAACGCCTGGGCCAACACCCAAATCTACGATGCCGTCGGCGCCCTGCCCGAGGGCGAGTACGAAAAGTCGCGCCCGGCCGCCTATTTCGGCTCGATCCACGGCAGCTTGAACCACCTGCTCGTGGTCGACCGCCTGTGGTTCGGCCGGGTCGAGGGCGTGGATCGCGGGATCACCAGTCTCGATCAGATCCTCCACAACGGCTTTGACGAACTGCGTCGGGCGCGCGAGGCGGAGGACACGCGCATCATTGCGCTGGTCGACGGCTTGGAAGAAGCCGCGTTGGGCGCCGATCTATCATATAGCTCCCTGGCGGGGGGCCCCTATGCCATGCCGTTTCGGATAGTGCTAGCCGCCGTCTTCAACCACCAGACCCACCACCGCGGTCAGGTCCACGCGCTCGTCAAGGAGGCGGGCGCCGAGCCGCCGGCCCTCGACATCCCCGTCTACTGGCTCGCGGGCCGATAGGCGACCCTGGACACCTGAGCGGCCGGCCCAGGTCGGGCCTCGCCCCGGCTCAGGCGGTGCTGGTGGTCAGCACCACCTTACCGGTCGACTTGCGACCGCTCAGCAGCGTCAGGGCCTCACCGGCCTCGGCCAGGTCCAGCCGGTGCGAGACGTGGGGCTTCAGCTTGCCGGCCTCGAACCAGTCGAACAGCTGTGCGACCTGGGCGGTCACCAGGTCGGTCACCAGGTCCGGGGCGTGCTTGCGGTAGGAGCCCCAGTAGAACCCGACCGCCGCGAGGTTCTTGATCAGCAGGATATTGGCGGGGATCTGCGGCACCCGGCCGGCGGCGAAGCCGATCACGACCAGCCGTGCCCCCCAGGCCGCGACGCGCAGGCTGGCGTCGAAGACGTCGCCGCCTACCGGATCGAAGACCACGTCGACGCCGCGCCCGTCGGTCAGCGCCTTGACCCGATCGCGGATGTCTTCGCGCCGGTAGTCGATCAGCTGGTCGGCGCCGTGCGCCTCGGCCACCGCCAGCTTGTCCGGGCCGCCGGCCGTCGCGATCACCGTCGCGCCCAGCGCCTTGCCGACCTCGACCGTGGCCAGGCCGACGCCGCCGGCCGCGCCGTGCACGAGCAGCGTCTCGCCGGGCTTCAGCTCGGCGCGCCAGACCAGGGCGCCGTGGGCCGTGCCGTAGGTGACCGGAAAGCCGGCGGCGGTGACGAAGTCCATGGTTTCGGGAAGCACGAAGACATCGGCCTCGCGGGCCACGGCCTTCTCGGCGAAGCCGCCCCAGCCGGTCAGGCCCATCACGCGCGCGCCGGGCGCCACGCGGGTCACGCCCGGGCCGACCGCCTCGACCATGCCGGCCACCTCCATGCCAGGACTGAAGGGAAAGGCCGGCTTCTCCTGATATTTGCCCGCGATGATCAGGGTGTCGGCGAAGTTGACCCCCGCCGCCGCGACGGCGATCAGCACCTCGCCGGCCCCGGGCACCGGCGGCGGCACGTCTCCGAGGGCAAGGCGCTCCGGCCCGCCCCATTCGCTGCACAGAACGGCGCGCATTCTTCTTGACCCGGTGTTAGACGGGGCTGTTCGGGGCGAGGCGCAGCTCGCCCACACGACGCCCGGCGCGGCTCAACAGCGGCGGGGCCAAGACCTCCGCGAGCGCCTCCGCCTCGGCCGCGCGGATCACCCCGAAATGGACCAGCAGGCTGCCCATGAGCACCTCGGCGGCGCGACCGGCGCCATCGTCAACCTTGAGGGCGATGCCCAGTCCGAGATCCGGCAAGGCGCCGCAGTAGACCCCCTCGGCACCGGTCTTGATCAAGGCCCGCTCCCCGGTCCGCTCCATAATCCGGGTGCAGAACCGCCCTGTGCCGGCGACCATGAAGGGCTCGGCCGCCATGGCCCGGCGGACCCGGCCGACGGCGGCCTGTCGCGGCTCCGGCTGATCTCCCGGTTCGGCCAGGCGCGCCATGGCGAGCGCCAGATTGCCGAGCGGCACGCCGAGCGTCGGGATGCCGCAGCCGTCGATGCCCCGTGGTGCGTCGCCCAGATCGCATCCGGTCATCGACTCGAGGATGCCCAGGACGCGCTGTTGCACCGGGTGCCCGAACGCGATGTAGCCGGCGGTCTGATGGCCCAGATGGCGGGCCACGCTGAGGAAGCCCGTATGCTTGCCCGAGCAGTTGTTGTGCAGCGCCGTGGGCCTCTCTCCGCCGGCGATCAGGTCGACCATGTCCTTCTCGGCGAAGGGCGCGTGGGCACCGCACTCGAGGTCGTCCGGCGTGCAGCCGATGCGCTCCAGCCAGGCCGCCACCGTCTCGACATGGCGCGGCTCGCCGCTGTGGCTGGCGCAAGCCAGCGCGATCTCGGCATCGCCCAGGCCGTAGGCCTCTGCCGCGCCGGTCTCCAGCAGCGCCAGGGCCTGGATCGGCTTGATCGCCGAGCGCGGATAGACGGCTTGGTCGATGTCGCCGGCATGCAGCACTACGGTGCCGCCCGGGTCGGCCACCGCGAAGGCGGCGCGGTGACGGCTCTCGACCATGGGGCCGCGGGTCACTTCGACCAGCAGGGGGTTGGCGGGTCCGGCCCACCCGCGATCGTTGCTTTCTTCTGTCGTCGGCACCATTGAAAGACAGCTTCTCACGGGACCAGTCGACCCCGTTCCATTCCGAACGCAGGGACTGATACCTTGCCTCGACCCTCTCCGCCATGCAAGTTTTCGCGTCATGCGCGGCTATTTCGCGATCGGCGTCGAGGGCATCAGCAAGCCCATGAACCTGGGCAACCTGTTGCGCTCGGCCCATGCCTTCGGGGCCAGCTTCTTCTTCACCATCGCGCCGGCCTTCGCGGCCCGGGAAGTCAAGGTGTCCGATACCTCGGATGCCGCCAAGCACCTGCCGCTCTATACTTATGCCGGCGTCGAGGAACTCACGTTGCCGCGCGGCTGTGCGCTGGTCGGGGTCGAGCTCACGCCCGAGGCGGTCGAACTGCCGAGCTTTCGCCATCCGAGCGCGGCGGCCTATGTGCTGGGTCCCGAGCGGGGCAGCCTGTCTCCGGCCTTGACCGGGCGCTGCGACTTCCTGGTGCGCATCCCGACCAGTTTCTGCGTCAACCTGGGTGTCGCCGGGGCCATCGTGATGTATGACCGCATGATCAGCCTGGGTCGCCATGCGCGCCGGCCCGTCAACCCGCGCGCGGCGCCCGAGGCCCCGGCCCCGCACGTCCAGGGCGGCCAGATCATCCGCCACCGGTGACCCCACGCACCAATAGTTGCCCGGGGGTGCAAAGCCCCTACCAGTGCTGACAGAAAGGGCTATATTCGTCTTGGGGGGCTTGTCGGGGCCGGTCTTCCGGTCCGGAGTGAGCAAGCGAAGGTAAGGTGCGATGCAACGAAACGACGACAGCAAGGCGGCGGCGGCCGGAGACCGCCGCGAACAATATGGCAGGCGATTTCGGGCCTCGGCCTTGGGTCCGGCCCTGGTCCTGGTGTCCGCTCTCGGGGGGCTCGCGGCCGACCCCGTGGCGGCCCAGGATATCCAGCAACTGGGCGCATACGGGGACTGGCGGGCCTATGCCTATGACGAAAAGGGCCAAAAGGCTTGCTATATCGCCAGCCAGCCGACCAAGCACGAAGGCGATTACAAGAAGCGCGGCGAGATCTACGCCATGGTCACCCACCGTCCCGGTGACAAGGTGCGCGACGAGGTCAGCCTCGCGGCCGGCTATCGCTACAAGGCGGAGACCCGCGTTGAGGTCGCCATAGGCGGCAGCAAGTTCCAGCTCTTTCCGCATGAGGATACCGCCTGGGTGCCGGATTCCGCCGGCGACAAGAAGTTGGTGGCGGCGATGAGGGCGGGCAAGACCATGGTGGTGAGCGGCACCTCGTCGCGCGGCACGGCGACCAAGGACACTTATTCCCTGGCCGGATTCACCAAGGCCTATCGGGCGGCCAGCAAGGCCTGCGGCCTCTGACCCGGCGTCCTTGTTCCGGGCGGCCGGGCGCTCTATCTAAGGCACCATGAGCCGCGCCGCCCATGCCGATTATTTCGCCCCGCCGCCCGAACCCGAGGGCGGCGCGAAGGTCCTCGTCGGCCTGAGCCGCGCTGAGCTCGAGGCCGAGATGGCGGCCCTCGGCGAGCCCGCCTTCCGGGCGCGCCAGCTCTGGCACTGGATCTATCATCGCGGCGCCAGCGACTTCGACCGTATGACCTCGCTTTCCAAGGCCTTCCGGGCGCGCTTGGCCGAGCGCTATACGGTCGGCCGGCCCGAGGTCGCCGTCGCGCAGGCTTCCGCCGACGGCACCGCCAAGTGGCTGCTGCGCTTTGCCGACGGACAGGAGGTCGAGTCGGTCCACATTCCCGAGGATGACCGCGGCACGCTTTGTGTCTCCAGCCAGGTCGGCTGCACGCTGACCTGCCGCTTCTGCCACACCGGGACGCAGCGCCTGGTGCGCAACCTGGGCCCGGCCGAGATCGTGGGCCAGGTCATGCTGGCGCGCGACCAGCTGGGCGAATGGCCGGCGCCGGCCGAGAGCCGGCAGATCACCAATCTGGTGATGATGGGCATGGGCGAGCCGCTCTACAACTACGACAATGTGGCCCAGGCCCTCAAGATCGTCATGGACGGCGAGGGCATCTCGATCTCCAAGCGCAGGATCACGCTCTCGACAGCCGGCGTGGTCCCGGCCATGCGGCGCTGCGGCGCCGAGCTGGGCGTCAATCTGGCGGTTTCGCTGCACGCCGTCACCGACGAGCTGCGCGACCGGATCGTGCCGCTGAACAGGAAGTATCCGCTCGGGGAGCTGCTGGCGGCCTGCCGCGACTATCCGGGCGTACACAACGCCCGGCGCATCACCTTCGAGTACATCATGCTGAAGGACGTCAACGACAGCCCGGCCGACGCGCGCGAGCTGGTGCGCCTCTTGAAGGGCATTCCGGCCAAGACCAACCTGATTCCCTTCAACCCCTGGCCGGGCGCGCCCTTCGAGCCCTCGACCCCGAAGACGATCGACCGCTTCGCGCAGATCCTCAACGACGCCGGGCTCTCCGCCCCGGTGCGCACGCCGCGCGGCCAGGACATCATGGCCGCCTGCGGCCAACTCAAGAGCGCCAGCCTGCGCCAAAGGAAGACGCGCGAACGGGAAACCGAACTTTCCGAGACCTGATTTTCCTGGAAAGATGGCGGCGGTCGGGGCTGTTCCGGCTGTGTGACGCAAGGGACCTCTGGCATGGGCGTGGAGACCGCGGCGGTAAGTTTGTCACGACGCCGGGCCACGCTCGGGACCGGCGGTGCCGCGCACTTCGTCCACGATGGGCTCGCCGACTCGCTCTACGTGCTCCTGCCGCTCTGGGCCCAGGGTTTCGGGATCTCCCACGCCCAGGTCGGCGTTCTCAAGATGGCCTTCTCCGGCGGGCTGTCCGCCTTCCAGCTGCCGGCGGGCTTTCTCGCCGAACGCTGGGGCGAGCGGGTCGTGCTGGCTCTGGGCACGGCGGCCGCCGGGCTCGGCTTCGTCCTTCTGGGCTTCGCCGGGGGCTTTGCCGGCCTGCTCCTCTGTCTTCTGCTGACCGGCCTGGGCTCGGGCGTGCAGCACCCGCTGGCCTCGTCGGTCGTCTCCAAGGCCTACGACACGGGCCCGCGCCGCGCCGCGCTCGGCACCTACAACTTCGCCGGCGACCTGGGCAAGGTGGCGGTGCCACCCTTGATCGCGGCCCTCGCCGTGGCGGTCGGTTGGCGGACCGGCGCGGTTTCCTACGGGCTCGCCGCAATGGCCGCGGGTCTTGCGCTCTACCTAGTGCTGCGCCGGCTCGGCGTCGGCGGGCCGGCCGCTCCCCCCACCGAATCGGCTGAGACGCCCCGCGCTGGAGGCTGGGGGCTCCGGGACCGGCGCGGCTTTGCCGCCCTCTCGGCGATCAGCGTGGTCGACAGCGCGGTCCGCACGCCCTTTCTCACCTTCGTGCCCTTCCTGCTGATCGCCAAGGGCGCCCAGGTCGAGGCCGTCGGCTACGCGCTTGCCCTGATTTTCGCCGGAGGCGCGGCCGGCAAGCTCATCTGCGGCCTGGCGGCCGAGCGCGTCGGCATCGTGCGCACGGTGGTGCTGACCGAGGTCGCGACCGGCGCCGGGATCCTCGTGCTCGTCTATCTGCCGCTGGGCTGGGCCTTGGCGCTGCTGCCGCTCGTCGGCGCCGCGCTCAACGGCACCTCCTCGGTGCTCTACGGCACGGTCGGCGACTTCGTTGCCGCCGCGCGCCGGTCGCGCGCCTTCGGCTTGTTCTATACACTGGGCATCGGCGCCGGCGCGCTTTCACCGGTGGCCTTCGGCCTACTCAGCGATCATTCCGGTATTGAAAAGACTCTCTTAGTGCTGGGCTGCGTCGCTTTCCTGACCCTGCCGCTCTGCCAAGTCCTGCGGCCATCGCTCGCCGCCGCCGGGGCGGCGCCGGAATGATCCTCGTCCGTTAGCCAG
>CAMYMY010000054.1 GCA_947259625.1 uncultured Kiloniellales bacterium
ACAATATCGTTCACGGCGAAGGGGTTGTGTGACTTGATGGCGTCCATGCCGGCGATGGCGAGCCCGGCCTGTTCGAGCGCGCGCCGCGCTGCTGGCACCGTCGCTTCCGGCATGTAGGCCAACTCGGTCCGCGCCAGGCCGAAACCCAGGATCTCTATGGCGACCTTGGGATCGCTGCTCAGGTCCCGCGCGCGCTCGGGCGTCGTGACGACGACCGCCGCGCTGCCGTCGGCCGGATGGGTCTGCGCTCCGTAGGTGACCGAGCCGCCTTCGCGCACGGGCCTGAGCTTGGCGAGGCCCTCTTCGTTGGAAACGACGGTCCCCTCGTCGCCCTCGATGGTCGCCGCGACCTTCCTGTAGTTCGGCGCGGGCACGTCGAAGGGCAGGGTCATGTAACGCTTCTGGAACGCGCGGTCGGCGGCGAGCGCGTCCTGATATTGCGCCTGCCGCCGCAGCACGAGCGCATGCTGCTGCTCGGTCGAAACCTGATGCTTGCCGGCGACGTTCTCGGCCGTGTCGATCATGGCGTGCCGGCCGAGGGGGTCGCAGGAGAAGTTGTCCAGTACCCAGTCTTCCGAGCTGCCGGTCCCGCCGGGGGCCCTGGGGCTCGGGTAGTAGACGTGCGGGCCGTTCGAGGTCCGGTCGCAGGTTACGACGAGGGCGGTCTCCGCGAGCCCCGACTCGATCTCCTGCGCGGCGGTCAAGAGCGCGCGTGTTCCCGTGGCGCAGGCCTGATTGATCGTCGGCCCGCCGACCTTGCCCGCGCCGATCAATCCCATGAGCCAGGGCATGCCATAGAACGAGTGGTGCTGCGGCACGGTCATGCCGAGCACGCCGTAGTCGAAGGTCTCCGCCTCGATGCAGCGCTTTTCGAGCTCCCGCTTGGCGACGTGCGCGGCGAACTCGAGGCTGTTCAAGTTGGCCAGGCTGCCTTGCCATTTTGCGAAGGGAGTCGACCAGTAGGTGCCGTAGGGGATCTGGGCCCGGTAAGCCATTGTCGTTTTGTCCGATACCGTGATGCCGCTAGCCGATCTCCGCCGCCACGTCGCGCATCGCCGCTTCGGCCCGTTCGAGGGCGTCGGCGACATGCTGGCGTGTCGTCACTGTCGAGAGCGCGATCATGCCCCGCGGGGCGAGGAAAAGCCCCTGGTTCAGGGCGGCGAGGTGGAATTTGCCGACAATCTCGGCGTCCTCGCGAACGATCGAGGATTCGGGGGCGGTCTCGCTGAAATAGAGGTTGAGACAGGAGCCGAAGTGGTTGATCGAGAGCGGCAGGCCGACCCTTTTCGCGGCGCCGGCCAGGCCCTCCTTGAGCTCGCCGCAGAGCGCCTCCATGGCGGCGATCCGCTCCGTGGTGAGCTCGCGCACCGAGACCCCGCCGGCCGTCGTCGTGACGGGATTGGCGTTGAAGGTGCCGGTGTGGAAGACCTTCATGTCGGCGGGATCGAAGACGCTCATCAAGTCCTTGCGGCCGCCCGTGGCGCCGACCGGAAAGCCGCCGCCGATCAGCTTGCCGAACATGGTGAGGTCGGGCTCGAGGCCCAGGGCGGCCTGGCAGCCGCCCGCTGCGAATCGGAACGTAAGCACCTCGTCGAACACGGCGAGCGCGCCGGCCTTGCGCGCCGCGGCGATCACCCCCTGCAGGAAGGCCTTAGAGGCCGGAATGACGCCGCCCGAGCCCAGCACCGGCTCGAGGAACACGGCGGCGATCTCGTGACCGTGCGCGTCGAGCACCGACTCGAAGTCCTGCAGGTCGTTGAAGCGCGCGAGATAGGTGAGCGGTCCCTCCCGGCCGAAGGAGCCCGTCTCGAACTCGAGCAGCGAGCCGTGATAGCCGTAGCGGGCCATCAGCAGCTTGCTTCGGCCGGTGACGATGCGCGCCACGGTGAAGGCCAGCATGCCTGCCTCGGTGCCGGAATTGGTGAAGCGCAGCTGCTCGACCGACGGCACGAGCGCCACGATCTGCTCGGCCAGGCTGGTCTGCGGGACGTTGCCGGCGGACCAGCCGGTGCCCTGCGGCAGCTGCCGCGCCGTGGCCTCGACGATGGGTGGATAGGCGTGGCCGTGCACCATGGCCGTGTAGTTGTTGATCAGGTCGATGTATTGGTGACCGTCGACGTCCCACAGGTGGACGCCCTCGGCCCGTTCGATGGTGAGCGGATAGGGCGCCCAATAGCCGGCCTGGCGCGAGGTCCCGCCCGGCATCACGGTTTCGGCCCGGGCGTGGGCCTCGGCGCTCTTGCGCGTCCGCTCGAAATAGGTCGCGTGGATCGGCGACGGCGCGGCGGCGTCTTCCAGCGGCGGCGCCGATTGTGTCTGCGTAGCCATGGCGTTATTTCCTACCAGTCGTAGGCGTCGATCTCCTTCGGCAGCGCCTCGAGCAACGCGCCGGATTCGAACATCGCGGCCACGGCCTCGATATAATCGGTCATCGGCTCGTCATGATCGAAATAGGGCACCTTCTCGCGGACCAGGCCGTGCAGGGTCTTCGTTGCCGAACTCAGCTGCTCGGTGCCGCGAATGTCCGCGGCCTGGCAGGCGCAGATCAGCTCGAAGGCGAGGATATTATAGCAGTTCTGCAGAATGTCGCGTGTGCGGCGCGCGGCGACGAGGCCGAAGGAGACGTGGTCCTGGAAGTCGCCGGTCGAGGGCAGCGTCTGGATCGACATCGGCGTGCACATCTGCCGGATCTCGGCGGTCAGCGAGGTGGCCATGAACTGGCCGCCCATGAGTCCCTGGCGCATGCCCGGGTTCTCCCGGCACAGGAAGGGCGGCAGGTCGCCGTTGTGGGCGGGGTCGAGCAGCCGGTCGTTGCGCCGGTCGGAGAGGTTGCACATGTTGACCAGCACGATGGCCAGCTGGTCCATGGCGTTGGCGATGTACTGGCCGTGGAAGTTGGCGTTGTGCACGGCGTCGCCCTCGGCGACGACGATCAGCGGGTTGTCGTTCGAGGAGTTGAGCTCCGTCTCGACGGTCTGCTGCACGGAGAGCGTGGTGTCGACGACCGGGCCCATGATCTGCGGCGTGGCGCGGATCGAATAGGCGTCCTCGATCTGCTCGTCGAGGCCGCGCGGCTCGTCGCTCGCCATCTTGCGCAGCCACTTCTCGACCTCGTCGTCCTGGACGATCATCGTGCTGTCGGCGAGCGTCCTGTAGATGCAGTCGGCGATGCGGATCTGGCCGGGGTGGGGCTTTTGCGCATGGGCGGCGGGGTGGAAGGGCATGATCTTGCCCTTGAGCACCTCGAGGCTCATGCAGGTGGCAAGGGTGTAGGCCTTGATGAGACGCTTGGTATCCCCGACGAGGCAGGCAGCCATGCCGGCCATGACGGACGTGCCGTTGATGAGGGCGAGGCCCTCCTTGTAGCTGAGCTTCATGGGCGCGATGCCGGCGCGCTCGAGCGCATCGGCCCCGGGCAGGATCTCGCCGTCGTACTTGGCGCGCCATTGGCCGGTGCCGACCAGTGCGATACAGGCCAGCGGCCCGAGGTCGCCGCTCGTGCCGAGCGAGCCCTTCTCGGGAATGCACGGCAGGATGCCTCGATTGTACATCGCGATGTATTTTTCGAGATTCTCGATCGAGATCGCGGAACAGCCGCGTCCCAGCGAATTGATGCGCGCCAGCATGGCCGCGCGGACATAGGCGTCGTCGAGATGCCTGCCGACGTTGGATTGGACGCAGCGTAGGATGTTGTTCTGCACCTCCTCAGCCATAGAGGGCGGTACGAGCCAGTTCACGAAGCCGCCGACGCTCGTCGTGACGCCGTAGATGATCCGGCCCGAGGCGACGAACTCGTCCAGCAGCTCCCGCGAGGCGACGACCCGCTCCCGGATCTCGGTCGTGATCTCGATCCGGGTGCCCGGGTCCCGGGCGGCCGTCGTGAGCGTATCGATGGTCATGCTGGTGCCGTCCGGAACCATGATGCGGGCATCGGATTCGGAGGCGGTTCGGCTGGGGGCTTCGATGGTCGGGCTGGCGCCGTCTGGGGACATGATTGCTCTCGCGCTGGTGATGGGTATGCAATCTGAAAGTCTATGCCTGTCAGAGCGAAAAACGATTTCTTTTTTGCCGATTATATGGTTAATTTTGAAAGGATTTTTCGAATTGGGTATAGAAACGGAAGGAAATTTTGATATGCCGGAACCGGAGTCGAAGGATGCGGTTCAACTCGACGCCTATGAGCGGCGCATCCTGATCGCGCTGCAGGCCAATGCGCGGCTTACCAACGAGGAACTGGCCAAACAGGTGGGCCTGTCGCCTTCGGCCTGCTGGCGGCGGGTCAAGGCATTGGAGGAGGCAGGCGTGATCCTACGATACGTCGCCATCATCGATCCGGCGAAGGTCGGCCTCGGGGAATGCGTGTTCGCGCACATCACGCTGGCGCGCCATTCGGCGAAGTCGGCCCAGGAGTTCGCCCAGTCGATCCGTGTCCGCCCGGAAGTGATGGAGTGCTTCTTCACGACCGGCGATGCCGACATCCTCCTGCGCGTGGCGACGCCGAGCGTTTCGGCCTATGACCGCTTTCTGGAGGAGTTCATCTTCTTCGCGCCGGGAATCTCGCAGGTGCGCTCCAACTTCGCGCTCAGGCAGATCAAGTTCGAGACGGCCCTGCCGCTGCAAGTGGATTGAGCCAGGAGGGGCGATATCGCCGCTTTCCTTGACAGCGAGCCGGAGTCCGAACCAGACTTGTTCGGGCACCGAACAATCGAAGGATGCCGCCCCGCGCGGGAGCATGGACCTTGGCCGGTGCGGAGGAGAGGACGGGGCTGAGAATGAACGGCGCGGAGGAGCTTCTCGCGACGGCTCTCCATGGCGGGCTCGCCGACTCTCCGGCGATCCTGGCCGGCGAGCGCGAGATCTCCTATTCCGAGCTCGTCGCCGCCGCGTGCCGCTGCGGGGGTGCCTTCAGAAAGTGCGGCGTCGAAGCCCAGGACCGCGTCCTGTTGCTGGTCGACGACAGTCCGGAGTTCTTTTTCGCCTATCTGGGCGCCATGAAGATCGGCGCGGTTCCCGTCGCCCTCAACCTCCGCACCTCGGCGGGCGAGCTGGGCTTCATCATCGGGGACAGCGGCTGCAAGCTGATCGTCGTTGGTCCGGAATTCGTGGCGCTCCTGGAGCAGGCAGCACGTGACCTGACGGCTCTGCCCCCGCTCGTCCTGAGCGAGGGCCGGTCCGACGAGCGACCCGGTCTCGCCGACCTGATGAAGGACCAGCCGGCGGAACTGGACTCGGTGTCCCTGGATCCCGACAGCATGGCGCTGTGGATGTATACCTCCGGCACGACCGGAACGCCGAAGGCGGCCGTGCATCGGCTGCGGTCCCTGCAGGCAGCGGATCGTTACCTGGGCGCGGTCTATGGGGTCAAGCCGGGCGAGCGCCTGTTCTGTACGTCGAAGCTGTTCTTCGCATTCTCCCTGGGACATATCCTGCTGGCCGGGCTTCGCCTCGGCGCGACCGCCGTGCTCAATGCGGGTTGGCCCTCGGCAAAGGCGATCGCCGCGGTGGTCGAACGCCATCGCCCGGACGTCGTCTTCAGCGTACCGACCCTCTATCGAAGCCTGCTCGAGTGTGAGTTGGCCGGATCTGCGGCGTTTCGGGCGGTGCGCCATTTCATCTCGGCCGGCGAGCGCCTTCCCGAGAGCCTGTTTCACCAATGGACGGCGGCGACCGGTCATCCCATCCTGGAAGGCATTGGCGCGACCGAAGCCCTGATGATGTTCCTCGGCAATCGTCCCGACGACTATTCCGCCGGGGCGACCGGCAAGCCGCTGCCGGGGATCGACGTGCGCCTCGCCGATGAGGCCGGGGATACGATCACGGAGGCGGACAGCCCGGGCGTCTTATGGGTGCGCTCGAATTGCCTGGCCGCGGGCTACTGGAACCAGGAGGACAGGACCGCCGCCGCGTTCCAGGCGGGCTGGTATCGCACCGGCGACGTCTTCATCCGCGACCGGAACGGCCGTTTCCATCACCAGGGGCGCGCCGACGACATGCTCAAGATCTCGGGGCAGTGGGTCGGTCCCGCCGAGATCGAGGAGGTGGTGCTGGGAAACCCGAAGGTGTCCGAGGCGGCCGTCGTCGGGTTCGAGGACGCCGAGGGGTTCACGCGTCTCGCGCTCTGTCTGGTGCCCGCCGATCCGGCGGTCGACTGCGAGGCCTTGGAAGGCGAGTTGACGGAGGCGCTGACGGCCCGGCTGTCGGTCTACAAGTGCCCCCGTCGTTTCGTCTACCTCGAGGCATTTCCGCAGACCGCCACCGGCAAGACGCAACGCTTCAAGCTGCGCGCCATCGCCGCCGAGAAGCTGGCGGAGGCATCGTGATGCCGGAAGATCGCCCCAAGGCTCCGAACCCCGTCCACAGCGGCATCCTGGACGATCTGCTGGGCTACCACCTGCGCCGGGCCCAGGCGGCGGTTTTTGCCGATTTCATGCGGACCATGGCGGACGACCGGATAACGCCGGGCCAGTTCGGCGTGCTGGTGTTGATCGATCGGAACCCGGGCCTCAATCAGTCGGCCCTTGCCCGGGTGCTGGGCATCGAGCGCTCGACCATGGTCGCCGTCATCGACGGTCTCGAGGATCGTAAGCTCGTGGCGCGCCGGGGTTCGGTTTCCGACCGACGCGCCAAGGTGCTCAGCGTGACCAAGCAGGGAAAATCCCTGTTGGCCAGCGTGAAGCCCAAGGTCCGGCGCCACGAGAAGCGCATCGCGGCCGATCTGCATCCGGATGAGATTGCGGCCTTGATCGGCCTATTGAAGCGGATTGGCCCGACCAGCTGATCTCAAGGCGCTTCGATCAGCCGCTGGAAGAGGGACCTTGCGAGGTTGGCCACGACCTTGCGGCGGTACCCGGGCGGCGTGAAGGTGCTGCTCATGGGCTGGATCTGCTTGGGCAGCATGGCGACCAGTTGCTCGGCCATCTCTTCGCCGACGGCCTCGCCGAGCAGTCGATCGGTTCCCGCGATCAGGATCGGGCAGGAGTTGGTGCCGGTCAGGGCGACGCGGATGTCCTCCAGTGCGCGACCGTCCGTGCGCAAGGCGATGGCGGTGCCGGCCAGGGGAAAGTCGATGGCCGCGCGCACCCGCGCCTTGGCGTAGCCGGATTGCCACGTGCCGGCAGCGGGAAGCTGGACCGCGCTGATCATCTCGCCATCGGCCAGGCGCAGATGGGCCGCGCCGTCGTCTTGGTAGATTTCTCCCAAGGGCGCCGTTCGTCTGCCGTCGGGGCCGGCGATCTCGGCCGTCCCGCCGAGCGCCATGATCGCCGGGGCGAGGTCGCCGCTGAAGGCTGCGAAGCAGTGCTTGCCCGACGGCGCGACATGGCAGACCTCGCCCCGGTGCTTCAGACAGTAGGCGTTGGCGCTGCGCCACCACTCGCTCTGGTTATAATAGAGGCACCTCGTGTCGAGGCAGAGGTTGCCGCCGACAGTGGCCACCTCGCGATGGCTGCTGGCCGCCACCTCCGCCGCCGCCTCGCGGAGTGCTTGGTACTCGTCCGTAAGCTCGGGTCGCTCCAGGAGTTCGGCCAGCGTGACGGCGGCGCCGATCTTGAGCCCGCCGTCGTCTTGCCTCGCGATGCGGCGAATCTCCGCGATGCCGGTGAGGTCGATGACCGTTCCCGGCTCGGCGATGCCCCGTCGGATATTGACGATGAGATCGGTGCCGCCCGCCAGGAAGCGCGCGTCCGGCCGCTCGCGGCGAAGGCTCAGCGCCTCGTCGACCGTGTTCGGCCGCAAGAGGTCGAACTCGGGCAGGTATTCCATCAGGCCGCGCCCCGGGCGTCCGCCGGCTTGGCCGAGCGGGCCTGCTTGACGAGCGCGGCCATGACCCGGTCGGGCGTCAGCGGCGTCTCGGTCAGGCGAACTCCCATGGCGTCGTGGACCGCATTGGCGATCGCCGGGAGGATGCTGGACAGCGCACCCTCGCTCGCCTCCTTGGCGCCGAAGGGTCCGCCCGGATCCAGGGACTCGACGATCTTCACTTCGATATCGGGCGACTCGACGATGGTCGGGACCCGGTAGTCGAGGATGTTGGGGCCGACCGGAAGGCCCGCCACGTAGCGGGTCTCCTCGCTGAGTGCCTGGCCGAGGCCCATCCACACCGCGCCCTGCACCTGGCCTTCGACCGACAGCGGGTTGATGGCGAAGCCGCAGTCGTGGGCGACCCAGACCTTGTCGACGGTGACGCGCCCGGTCACCTCGTCGACGGTAACCTCCGCCGCGGTGGCCGAATAGGAGTAGGCCATGCTCGGGCCGACGCCGGCGCCCCGGAACTTGCCGCCCTGGTATTCCCGGGGCACGGTAAAGGTCCCCTTGACGGTGATGGTTCCGGTATCGACCAGGGCTTCGGACACCACGTCCTTGAAGGAGATGCCGCTGTCCTGGCCGCCGGCGACCCGGTAGGTCTCGCCCAGGCACTCGATGTCCTCCGGCTCGGCCTCGAGCTTGCGCGCCGCCGCCGCGACCAGGACCGCTTTCAAGCGCTCGGCGGCCTGCAGGGCGGCGTTGCCGACCATGAAGGTGACGCGCGACGAGTACGATCCGTTGTCCTTGGGCGTGATGCGGCTGTCGTTGGCGATCACGGTCAGGCGATCGAAATCGAGGCCCAGGACCTCGCCGACCACCTGGGCCAGAATGGTGGAGGAGCCCTGGCCGATGTCCGCCGCGCCGGTCAGGATCGTAATGCCGCCGTCGAAATCGAGCTTCAGGTTGACCACGGCATGCGGCTCGCCGGTCCAGTGGACCGGCTTGGCCGCGCCGCTGACGTAGTGCGAGCAGGCGAGGCCGAGGCCCTTGCCCGGCGGCAGCCCGCCCTTGCGCGCCTTCCAGCCCGATACCGCCTCGATCCAATCGAGGCACTCCGGCAGGCCATAGGACTCGACCACCAGGTCGTTGATGGTGCGCGTCGGGGCCTCCAGAAGGTTCAGCCGCCGCACCTGGAACGGGTCGAGACCCAGCTCCGTGGCCATCGTATCGAGCAGGCACTCGAAGGCATGGCGCACGTCGACGGTGCCGTGGCCGCGCATGGCGCCGCAGGCCGGCGTGTTGGTGTAGACCCGATAGCCGTCGTAGCGGACGGCCGGAATGTCGTAGATCGCGTTGAGCAGCGCGCCGGCATAGAGGATCGTGACGATGCCGTAGCCGCCGTAGGCGCCGCCGGTCTGCTCGACCTCGCAGGCGCAGGCGGTCAGCTTTCCCTCACGGGTCATGCCGATCTTGAGCTTGATCCGTGTGCGCGGCCGACCACGGTGGGTGAGAGCGGTCTCCTCCCGGCTCAGCTTCATCCTCACCTTGCCCTTGGCGGCCCGCGCCAGCAGGCAGGCGACGATCTCGAAGTTGAGGGTCTCGGTGCGGGCCCCGAAGCCGCCGCCGATGAAGGGCTTGATGACGCGGATCCGGGATTCGTCCATATCCAGGCACTGCGCCACCCTGAGATGGACATAAAAGGGCACCTGGGTCACCGAATGAAGGGTGATGCGGTCGCGCTCGGCATCGTAGTCGGCGAGCGCCGCATGGGGCTCCATGTGCACGTGCGTGACTTCGGCGCAGTCGTAGGTCTCCTCACGGACGACGTCGGCTGCGGAAAGGCCGGCGTCCACCTCGCCGAATTCGTGGTGGATCTCCCGTTCCAGGTTTCCGGGACGGTCGTCATGCAGGTCGACCGCGCCCGGCTGCCGCGCCTTGCCGGCCTCGTAATAGGCGGGCAGCTCGCGCACCTCCGGGCGGATCAGGCGCAACGCCTCTTCGGCTGTCTTTTCGTCGACCGCCGCGACCGCCGCCACCGGCTCGCCCCGGTAGCGCACCCGCTCGCGGGCCAGCGGGTACTCGTTCTGGGCGATCGGCAGGATCCCGTAAGGCTTGTCGCAGTCGTCTCCGGTGATCACGGCGATCACGCCGGGCAAGGCCCGGGCCTTCGAAACGTCGACGCTGAGAAGCTCGGCGTGGCTGTGGGGGCTGCGCAATATGCGCCCGACCAGCGCGCCCCTGTGGTCGAGGTCGGCCGTGTATTTGGCCCGGCCGCTCACTTTTTCGACGCCGTCGACGAGCGGTGCCCGCCGGCCCACCATCGGCTTCTTGTCGGGGGTGCTCAAGGCGCCCCCTCCGCCGCCGCCTGGACGGCCTCGATAATCTTCACATAGCCGGTGCAGCGGCAGATGTTGCCGCTCAGGGCCTCGCGGATCTCCGCTTCGGAGGGGCGAGGGTTGCGCCGGAGCAGCCCGCTCGCCGCCATGATCATTCCTGGGGTGCAGTAGCCGCACTGGCTGCCCAGCTTCTCGTGGAACCCCTTCTGCACGAGAGACAGCCGCCCGTCGGTGGCGCAGCCCTCGACGGTTTCGACCTGCCGCCCCGCGCAGGTGTGGGCCAGCGAGATGCACGACAGGCGCGGCCGGCCGTCGACCAGCACCGTGCACGCGCCGCATTCCCCACCATCGCAGCCGATCTTCGTGCCGGTGAGGCCGGCGACCTCGCGCAGATAATCGACCAGAAGCATGTTGGCGGGAACGGCGTCCTCGCGTCCGCTGCCGTTGACCGTCAGGCGCAAGATGGATTTCGCCATGCGTGTCTCCCGGAAAGGCGTCCTGAAGAAATGACCCGTCGTAAAAATGTTCGGTATACGAACAATCTGGCAATCTTAGTCCAGAGCCGATATCGCGACAACAGGAATCTGCGGGCAACGATAGCGTGTCAGATGTACTGGCCGCCGTCGATGCGCAGAACCTCACCGGTGATCATGGCCGCCGCGTCGGACAACAGAAACATCACTCCGGCGGCGATGTCCGCGGGCGTCGCCAGGCGGCCGACGACGTTTTCTTTCAGCGCCTGGGCGCGAAACTCCTCGGGCAGCTGTTCGGCCATTTCGGTGAGAACCATGCCCGGTGCGACGGCGTTGACCGTGATGCCCTTGCGGCCCAGCTCGCGGGCCGCGGTCTTGGTCAAGCCGATCAGTCCCGCCTTGGCCGCCGTGTAGTTGGCCTGTCCGAACTTGCCGCGCAGGCCGTTGATCGAGGTGATGTTGACGATGCGCCCGCCGCCGGCCTCGGCCATCGCGGGCGTCACGGCGCGGATCATGTTGAAGGCGCCCGTCAAGTTGACGGCGATTACCTGCGACCACTCCTCGTCGCTCATCTTGGCGATCGAGCGGTCGCGGGTGATGCCCGCGTTGTTGACCAGCAGGGTCGCCGGCTTCGGCAGGGACCCGACGGCCGCGGCGACGGCCTCCGAATCGGAGATGTCCACCCGATGGGTGGTCAGCGGCAAATTTGATTCGTGGTCATCGCTTGCAGCCCAATCGAAGGAATGGACCTCGGCGCCGCCCGTCGCAAGGGTTTCGGCGATGGCGCGGCCGATGCCTCTTGCGCCGCCGGTGACGAGGGCGACCTGCCCTGAAAAATCGAAGCTGCTTTGCATCCCTCGATGACCTCATCTTGACGACCGGAGTAAACTGGTATTAGAGTACGATTATGCGTATTTTACCTTAGTCAGAGCTATGGGCTCTGTCAAGGCAGCACCCTCATGGCGGCCCGTACCAACGGCAAACGGTGAACGGCAATGACCGCGAAGGACGACGAAACGCCCAGCCTATCGATAGCGCTGACGGGAAGCGGCGGCGCCGGTGTCATCACCGCCGGCAACATGCTCTTGGAGGCCGCCGCCAAGGCCGGTTGCTACGGGCTCTTCGCGCGCTCCTCGGGGCCGCAGATCCGGGGCGGCGAGGCGGCGGCGATGGTCCGCTTGGCGAAGGAGCCGGTAGCCGCGCCCGGCGATGTCTTCGATATCCTGATCGCCATCGACTGGCACAACATCGACCGCTTCGCCGTCGAGCTGCCGCTTTCGACAGAAAGCTTGGTCATCGCCGACCCGTCCCAGGGAGAGGTGCCCGCGGTCATCGCGGCGAGCGGCGCGCGAATCGCCGAACTGCCCTTGAAGGACCTGGCCAAAAAGGTTTCCAAAGGCCGGCCCAACATGATCGCGCTCGGCGTCGTCGCGGGCCTGATCGGACTGCCGGGCGAAGTCGCCGACGAGGTCATGGCGGGGACCTTGAAGAAGCGCGGCGAGGAAGTTCTCGCCGCCAGCCGTGACGCCTTCGCCCTTGGAGTCGAGGCGGCGGGAACGATGTCCTTCGACGGCCCCGATCTCTGGACCCGGGCCGCCACCCGGGAGCGCTGGATCATAAACGGCAACGAGGCGGCGGGCCTGGGCGCCGTCCGCGGCGGCATCCGCTTCGTCGCGGCCTATCCGATCACACCGGCCACGGACCTGCTGGAATGGATGGCGCTCAATCTGCAAAGGCTCGGCGGCGCGCTGGTCCAGGCCGAGGACGAGCTCGCCTCGATCAACATGATCATCGGTGCGTCCTATGGCGGCACGCCGGCGCTGACCGCGACCTCGGGCCCCGGCCTGGCGCTCATGTCGGAATCGCTTGGCCTCGCTGTCGCATCCGAGGTGCCGGTCGTCGTGGTCGACGTCATGCGGGGCGGCCCGTCGACCGGAATACCGACGAAATCGGAACAAAGCGATCTCAATATCGCACTGTTCGGACTGCACGGCGACGCACCGCATCTGGTTCTGGCGCCGACTTCGGTCAGCGACTGCGTGTTCACCACGCAGTGGGCCGTCACCCTCGCCGAAGCCCTGCAGAGCCCGGCGATCGTCCTCTCGGACCAGTTGCTCGGACAGACGCGCGCGATCGTCGACCGCCCGGCCGACATCGCTTTCGTCTCGCAGCGGGTGACCGCCGATGCCGGCGCCGGAGAGGTCCGGCGTTATGCCCTTGCCGG
>CAMYMY010000055.1 GCA_947259625.1 uncultured Kiloniellales bacterium
CTGTAGTCGACCGAAAGCAGCTTGTGGCCGGGCTCGGCGACGAAGGCCTGGCGGATCTTGCGGCCCTCCTCGGTCCTGACCGGGATGTTCTGCAGGTTCGGGTCGTTGGAGGAGAGGCGCCCGGTCGAGGCCACGGCCTGGCTGAACGAGGTGTGGACGCGGCCGGTCGCAGGGTCGATCTGCTCCTGCAGGGCGTCGGTATAGGTGCTCTTCAGCTTGGTCAGCTGGCGCCAGTCGAGCACGCGCGCCGGTAGGTCGTGGCCCAGAGCGGCCAGGCCCTGGAGCACCTCGGCACCGGTCGCATAGGCGCCCGTCTTCGTCTTCCTGCCGCCGCCCTCCAGGCCCAGCTCGTCGAACAGCACTTCGCCCAGCTGCTTGGGCGAGCCGATCGTAAAGGGACGGCCGGCCAGCCCGTGGATCTCGGATTCCAGCTCACCGGCGCGCTGGGCGAAGTCGTTGGAGAGGCGGCGCAGCTGGTCGCGGTCGACCTTGATGCCGGCGGTCTCCATGGCGGCCAGCACCGGGACCAGCGGGCGCTCGAGGGTCTCGTAGACCGTCGTCATGCGCTCGGCCAGCAGGCGCGGCTTGAGGGCCTGGTGCAGGCGCAGGGTGACGTCCGCGTCCTCCGCCGCGTAGTCGAGCGCCTTGTCGAGCGCCACCTTGTCGAAGGTCACCCGGCCCTTCCCGCTGCCGGCCACCTCGGCGAACTTGATGGTCCGGTGGCCCAGGTGCAGCTCGGCCAGCTCGTCCATGCCGTGGCCGTGCAGGCCGCCTTCGAGCACGTAGCTGAGCAGCATGGTGTCGTCGAGCGGCGCGACCTCGACCCCGTACTTGGCCAGCACGACCATGTCGTACTTTAGGTTCTGGCCGATTTTGAGCACGGAGGGATCCTCGAGCAGGGGCTTGAGGGCCGCCAGCGCCCGCTCCAGCGGAATCTGGCCCTCCAGAAGATCGCCGCCGCCGCCCAGGTCCAGCTCGCCGTCGCCGCCCGGCGGCCTGTGGGCGAGCGGGATGTAGCAGGCCCGGCCCGGCGTCAGCGCCAGCGAGACGCCGACCAGCTCGGCGCGCATGGCGTCCAGGCTGGTCGTCTCGGTATCGACCGCGACCAGGCCCGCGGCCGTGGCGTCCGCGACCCAGGCCTCCAGCGCCTTCAGGTCGCGGATCAGCTTGTAGGCCGCCTCGGCGGGGGCCGGCGCGGCCTCGGCGGGGGGCGCGCCCAGCTTGTCGGCCAGGCGTGTAAGCACCGAGCGGAACTCGTAGCGCTCCAGGAAGGCGCGCAGGACCTCCGGGTCGGGCTCCTGGAGCGCGAAGTCCTCGAGCGACACCTCCACCGGGGCGTCGTCCTCCAGCTCGACGAGGCGGCGGCTGACCCGGGCCAGCTCGGCGTGCTCGATCAGGTTCTCGCGGCGCTTGGGCTGCTTGATCTCCGCGGCGCGGGCCAGCAGCGTTTCCAGATCGCCGTATTCGGCGATCAGCTGGGCCGCGGTCTTGATGCCGATGCCGGGCACGCCGGGGACGTTGTCCACGGAATCGCCGGCCAGGGCCTGGACCTCGACCACCTTGTCCGGCGGCACGCCGAACTTCTCGACCACCTGTTCGGGACCGATCTGCAGGTTCTTCATGGGATCCAGCATGGTCACGCCCTCGCCGACCAGCTGCATCAGGTCCTTGTCCGAGGAGACGACGGTGACCTCGATTCCGGCCTCCCGCGCCCGGCGCGCGTAGGTCGCGATGATGTCGTCGGCCTCGTAGTTCTCCAGCTCGACGCAGGGCAGCGAAAACGCCCGGGTCGCCTCGCGGATCATGGCGAACTGCGGAATCAGGTCCTCCGGCGGTGGCGGGCGGTGCGCCTTGTACTCGGGATAGAAGTCGTTGCGGAAGGTCTTGGCGCCCTTGTCGAAGATGACGGCCACGGCGTCGGCGTCGCTCTCGCGCAGCAGCTTGATCAGCATGTTGGTGAAGCCGAAGGTCGCGTTGGTCGGCGTGCCGTCCGAGGCGTTGCGCGGCGGGATCGCGAAGTAGGCCCGGAAGATGTAGCCGGAGCCGTCGACCAGATAGAGATGGCGGATCGGGGAGGGGGCGCTCATGGGACGAAGGATGCCGCAGGCGGGCGCCCAAGTCGAGGGCGCGACACGCTCACCCTGAGCCGACACCGCAGCTCCGCAGTCTCCTCCTAAAATTCAAAGTAAATACTTTTACATTACACAATATAACCATTTTATTACCAGATGGATATTGTACTATTCTGTATTACCTGTATATTCAACTCGCCCCCGATGAAACGGCACAGTCTATCAAGGTAATGAAAATGTTCGAATTCCTCTTCCATTTCGACAAGAGCAAGTCCGGCGGCGATTTCGGCATGATCGCCTTGTTGATCTCCGTCACCTCTTTCGCCGCGCTCGTGGCGTAATCCAAGGAGGCCCGATCCTCTCCGGGGAGCCCGCTCCGCTCACCCGGGAGGCCCGCCCGACGGCAAGGCCTTCGAGCCCTCTCCCCGGCTCGGAGGCCTTGTCGCGTCCGTAGCGGCCTACTCGGCGGCCTTTTCGCCGGCGGCCTGGGCCAGGACGAAGCGCCGGCCGCAGTAGGGACAGTCGATCCGGCCCTTGCCTTCCATGTTCAGATAGACCCGCGGATGGCCGAGCGGCCCGCCGCCGCCGTCGCAGGAAAGCACCTCGGTGTCGACCGTCTCTTCTGGCTCCATGGCCTCCGTCCTTCCCCGCCCTGGCGCCGGTTGACCGGCGCCAGGGCGGATGATACCGATTGCGCGCGCGCGATCAATGGCCTCGCTGGCCGCCGAAAGAGCCTTCATGCCCGACAGCCCGATCCAGACCGGTCCCGGCGCCGACGGCGGCATGCCGCCGCCCGACCACGCGGTCGAGGTCCGGGGCCTCGACAAGATCTACCGTGGCGGCCGCCGGAACAAGGCCAATCACGCGCTGATCGACGTCGACCTGGCGATCCCGCGCGGCGCGCTGTTCGGCCTGCTGGGCCCCAACGGCGCCGGCAAGTCGACCCTGATCAACATCCTGGCCGGGTTGGTCAACAAGACCGGCGGCAAGGCCACGATCTGGGGCAGCGATATCGACGAGGATCCGCGCCAGGCGCGCGCGGCGATCGGCGTGGTGCCCCAGGAGCTCAACATCGACCCCTTCTTCACGCCGCGCGAGCTCCTCGAGCTGCAGGCCGGGCTCTACGGCGTGCCGCCCCGTGAGCGGCGCACCGACCGGATCCTGGCCGACCTGCGCCTGAGCGACAAGGCCGAGGCCTATGCCCGGACGCTGTCCGGCGGTATGCGCCGGCGCCTGATGGTCGCCAAGGCCATGGTTCACGACCCGCCGGTGCTGGTGCTCGACGAGCCGACGGCGGGGGTCGACATCGAGCTGCGCCAGCAGCTCTGGGCCCATGTGCGCGCGCTCAACCGCCGGGGCACGACGGTGCTGCTGACCACCCACTACCTGGAGGAGGCCGAGGAGCTCTGCGACCGCATCGCGATCATCAACCACGGCCGGGTGATCGCCTGCGACACCACAGAGGCGCTGCTGCGCCGCCTCGACAACAAGGCGCTCACACTGGTGCTGGCCGAGGCCGTCGACGAGGTGCCGGAGCGCCTCGGGCGCTTCCAGCCGGAGCTGCTCGCCCCGGGGCGCCTGCTGTTCCACTACCGGACCAGCGAGAGCCCGGTCAACGAGATCCTGGGCGCCGTGGCAGCGAGCGGGCTGACGGTCCAGGACATGAGCACCGAGGAGACCGACCTGGAGGATATATTCCTTCAGCTCACACGCGGCGCCCATGAGGCCGAAGCCGAGGCCCCGAAAGGTTGATTTCGTTCACAAAACCGCCATAATGCCATTGACTTTGGCCGGAAAGTCACTATGTTGCGCTGCAACATCCAGAATGAAGCAGCTCGTTGGCAGGAAGCAGAATGTCGTCATCCAGCGAAAAGAACCAGAAGCCCGCCCCGGACCGCATCTACGAGGCCAAGAAGCGCCCGTGCCTGATGTGCCGCGACAAGTTCACCAGTGCGTGGCCCGGCGAGCGCGTTTGCCCGAAGTGCAAGCAGACCAACCTGTGGCGCGCGGCCTGAGGCACGGCCCAGGCCCGACCCGTCAGGAATCCTCGTGAGCCACGGCGTCGCCCGCAAGGCGGCGCCGTGGATTGGCTGTCCGACCCTTCGCCCGCCCGGCCGCAAGGCGCGCGTCCCATGGCGCTCAAGCCGATTTACCCGCCGGGCGCTTTAGTCTATATCCTCCGCAAGACGGCCCACGGACCCGTAGCTCAGCTGGATAGAGCGCTGCCCTCCGAAGGCAGAGGTCACAGGTTCGAATCCTGTCGGGTCCGCCAGGTCTTTTCGTCAGAAGGCATCCAGACTCCACCGTAGCCGCGACCGGCGGGCGGGCCTCCTAGTCCGCGGCGCTCCGGGCGCGGCGCAGCGAGACGACGCCGCCGATGCGGCGCTTGTCTGCGGCACCGAATTGGCGCTGGCCGCGCGGGTCGAGAACCACCGCCTGCACCGAGCCGATCTCGCCCGGGCTGCGCAGACTGTGGCCGAGGGCGGCGAGCCCCTCGAGAGCAGCCTCGGAAAAGCCGAGCTCGCGCCGGGTCGCGCCGTTGGCGCTGGTCTGGGCGATGCGCGGTGCGTCGACGGCCTCCTGCACCGGCATCTCGTGGTCGATCAGGTTCATCGCCACGTTGACCACCGTATCGATGATCGTCGAGCCGCCTGGCGAGCCGAAGGCCGCCCGCGGCTGGCCGTCCCGAAACACCATGGTCGGCGCCATGGAGCTGCGCGGCCGCTTGCCCGGCGCCACGTCGTTGGCGCCCGGATTGAAGGCGTCCGGATCCGGATTGAATGCCGGGATTCGGTTGAAGTCCGTGAGCTCGTTGTTCAACAGGAACCCGAAGCCCGGCACCATGAGCCCGGTGCCCCAGGCCGACTCGATGGTGCTGGTGTAGGTCACGATGTTGCCGTCGCGGTCGACGACGGTGAAGTGGGTCGTGTTGACGCCCTCCTCGTCCGGCAGCGCGAGGGCCGCCAGCTCGACCTTGGCGGGGAGCGCCGCCGTGTCGAAGGGGCGCGGGTCGTCGGCCTGGACGTCGGCCCGGCGGGCACCGGGATCGATCTGCTTGCTGCGCAAGGCGATGTACGCGTTGTCGAGGAGGCCCTTCGAGGGCACGTCGACGAAGTCGTCGTCGCCCATCCAGACCGCGCGGTCGGCGAAGGCCAAGCGCATGGCCTCGATCATGACGTGGAGCGTCTTGGCCGAACCGAAACCGAACCCCTTGCTTTCGTCACCGATCGGAAAGCGCTCGAGCAGCTTCAGGATCTGGATTACCGTCAGGCCGCCCGAGGAGGGCGGCGGCATGGAGACGATCCGCAAGCCGCGGTAGTCGCCCGTCACCGGCTGCCGGATGGCGGGCCGGTAGTTCGCCAGATCCGCCAGGGTCATGCGGCCGACCAGCTTGGCCTGGTCGACGGGGTCGGCGAGGCTGCGGGCGTTGCGCTGCGTGTCGACGATCGCCCGGGCGATCTCGCCGCCGTAGAAGGCGTCGGGGCCCTGTTCGGCGATCCTTTTCAGGGTCTTTGCCAGGTCCGGTTGGACCAGCAGGTCGCCCTCGGCCAGCGGCACGCCGCCCGGGCGGAAGACCGCGCGCGCCTGGTCATAGGCCGGGTTGCCCGGCTCGCTGTCCAGGCGCGCGCTCGAGACGCTCTCCGCCAGGCGCGAGCTCACCCGTATACCCTGCTCGGCCATCTCGATGGCCGGCTGAAGCAGCTGCGGAAGCGGCATGGTGCCCCAGCTCTCGAGCGCCGTGGCCACGCCGCGAAGCGTTCCCGGCACGCCGACCGCGATGCCGCTGGTGGAGCGGATGCCGAAGGGAAAGGCGCTCGACGGGTCGGAGGCCAGCAGGAACATGCCGGGATCGGCCGCCGCCGGCGCGCTTTCACGGGAATCGACGACGAAGGTCTTCTTGCTCTCGGCCAGGTGGATCATCATGAATCCGCCGCCGCCGATGCCCGAGGACTGGGGTTCCAGGACGTTGAGCGCGAACTGGACCGCCACTGCGGCATCGATCGCGTTGCCCCCGGCCCGCAGGACCCGGGCGCCCACCTGCGCGGCCTGAGGCTCGCTGGTCGTGACCACACCGCCGCGCACGCCGGGCAGGCCGAGGGATACGTCGCGCTCCTGGGCCCAGGCAGCCGGCGCCGCGGCGAACGCGAGGAAGGCCAACGCCGTTAGACCACACGCGCCGAGCATGAAGGCCCGCCGGCTCGACCGTCCGTCCCTTTCCCAGAGCATCTTCATGTGACTTCCTCCCTCTTGGCACGCACGGGGCCGCGCATATTCCGGATGGCCCGAGATTTCGCCTTTGAACCACAAGGCGAATTCACTGTGGAGCAGGCCGAAATCGGTTGCAACCTTGGTGGGCGGTCGAAGGAGTCGCGGGTCCGTGATGTCCGCAATGCGGCCGCGACGGCGACGCAGCTGCGACGGGGCGGCTCAGGCCGCCATGCCGCGGACCCGTTCGGGCGGAAAGATGACCGTTACGGTCGTGCCGCTGGCAGGCGCGCTCTGGATCAAGAGATATCCGCCGTGGCTTTCGATGAGGGCCTTGGTCAAGGGCAGGCCGAGGCCGCTGCCGTCGAACTTGCGACGGCCCTTTCAAGGGACGGCCTGTTTCTGCTAGGAAGACCATCCGATTCGCCCAGTCCGAGCAGACTCTCACCGAGAGCACCATGACCGACTCCTCGCCTCACCCACCTCAATGGTTAAAGCCGGCCGTCGACTACGGGCCGCTGGTGGTGTTCTTCTGCACCTACGTATTGTCGGACCTGATGACCGCGACCGCGGCGCTGATCGGCGCCACGGCCGTGGCGCTCGCCCTGTCGATGGCGGTCGCCCGGCGGGTGCCCATGCTGCCCCTGGTAACGGCCGTGATCGTCGGCGTGTTCGGCGGCCTCACTCTGTGGCTCAACGACCCGACCTTCATCAAGATGAAACCGACCATCGTCCAGGGCCTGTTCTCCGTTGTGCTGTTCGGCGGACTCGCCTTCGGCCGGCCGCTCCTGAGCCCGCTGCTCGGGGCCGCCTGGCCCATGGACCAGGAGGGCTGGCGCCGGCTGACCTTTCGCTTCGCGGTCTTCTTCGCCGCCATGGCGGGACTCAACGAGGCGGTCTGGCGGACCCAGCCGGAAAATTTGTGGGTCTATTACAAGGTATTCGGCATCATGGGCCTGACGATCCTTTTCGCGATGACCCAGGCGCCGCTCATGAAACGCCACCACCTCGACCCGGAGGCCGGCGGCGCGGCGGCCGAAGACCGCGAGCCCTGACCCTCCCTCCCAGGTGCCCCTGGTAGGAAGTTTAGGTACGTTCGCCGCCCTGCAGCGGCGAGAACAGCACGGGCAGGACGCGGGTTCTGTGAGTGGTGCCGTCGGCCTGCTTGCGCACCACGGTCAGGTACTGCCCGCCTTCCAGAGACCCCAGCGGAAGCACCATGCGCCCACCGGCCTTGAGCTGGTTGAGCAGAGGCACCGGTACGTGGTCGACCGCCTCCTTGACGAGGATCGCATCGTAGGGCGCGTGGTCCGGCCAGCCGTAGTAGCCGTCGCCCGAACGCGCGTGCGCGTTGACGAAACCCAGCCTGGTCAGGTTGGCCGCCGCCAGCCCGGCCAGCGGTTCGACGACCTCCACGCTGTAGACCTCGGCCGCCAGCTTCGCCAGGACCGCCGCGTGGTAACCGGCCCCGGTGCCGGTCTCGAAGACCACGTCGTCGGGTTCGATCTCCGCCAGGTGGGTCATCAGCGCGACCACGAACGGCGAGGCCAGGTTCTGGCCGTGGCCGAGCGGCAGGGGGTGGTCATTGTAGGCATAGGGCCGGAGCGCCTCCGGCACGAAGAGATGGCGCGGCACCTCGCGCATCACCGCGAGGACCCGCGGGCTCAGCTGCTTGATCCCGGTATCTTCGCCGGTGATGGCGGCGTTAACCTCGACAAGACGCACCATGTCGCGCCGGAGGCCTTGGTAATCCGGGCCTTCGGCCCCGGCCGCCCGGCCGAGCAGCGCAGTCGTCACCAGGATCAGCGCGATAGCAACTCTGGACATGGCAAGGTCCTCGTCCCAGGACAAAGGAATTCCGTGCCGCCGCGCGGGGCCGCAGGCAGCCTCGAGAGTATCAGAAGCCCGGCCGCCGGGTCACCCTGTGCCACGCCGCCGCCTGGTGAACCCGAGCACGGCCCCCACCCGCCTCTTCAGCAGGGGTGCGGGGTCTCCATTGTCGGGGTCCACGCCGGGGAGCCGGCGGGAAACCGCCCGGGACTCAGCTGGCCGCCGGTTTGTCTCCGCCGCCGTTCGACGAACTCGGAGCCGCCTTGGCGGCGGCGCTCGCCTCGGCCGCCGCCGCCGCGGCCGCCTTGGTGCCGCCGTTGGCCTTTTCGGAGTCCAGCCGGCGGATCTGGCCTTCGATCGACGCGCCGGCCTCGATCGAGAGGGTTTGGTGAACGATATCGCCCTTTGCCTTGGCGGTCTTGGCGATGGTCACCGAGTTGCCCTTGACCTGACCATCGATCGAGCCGCAGACGCGCACCGTATCGGCCGTGATCGAGCCCTTTATGCGCGCGGTTTCGCCTACGGTGACGCTACGGCTCTTTATGTCGCCCTTGACCTGGCCGTCGATCTGCAGGTCGCCCGCGCTCTCCAGGTTGCCGACCACCTTGAGGTCGGCGCTGATCAGCGAGGGAACGGCGGAACTTGCTGGGCCGCGCGGCACGTCGCCGAATGCCGTCGGCCCACCCGCCTTGGACTTGTCGTCGGACTTGGAAAACATATCTTGACCTCCCTTGACTCTTCAGTGTTTCGGTTACCCTACGACCGGTCGCGGCCGCCATGGCCTGCGCCCTTCGAGAAACGCGCCCGGCGCGATCATCAGACTGTTGTGCGTGATGTTGCCCAAAATCCTTGCCGATGCTTCAATTCCGATATCCGTTGCCGTCACCGACCCATTGATCGAGCCGTAGACCAGTAAGCGCTCGGCAAAGACCCGGCCTTCGATATGGGCGCCGAACTCGACGACCAGATCCCGGCTCCGGACATCCCCTTCGACGACGCCGAAGACCTGAAGAGCGCTGACACACTCGACATCGCCGTAGACGGTCGTAGCCGCGCCGATGATCGAGGGCCGCCGCCCGCTTTCGGTGCGGCGACGAACGGCCTCGATCCGCTCGGCCAGCAACTCATCGCCCTTTTCGATTTTCGAGAACATGCTTCGGACACTTGAGGGATCTTTCTCTATATCGCTCCATCCTCAACTTCCTGACGGAAAATAGCGAGCGAAAGATGGCGCTCCTGTGTAATTTCTGTGGAACCTCCACGCACGTATCGGCATCCTGAATCGGCTGGGAGATTCGGGACACACGGCACTGGGTTGACTAGGTTAATACATTGTAAACACTTTGGCACTATCCCAGATGGTTAACGGACGTTTACCGATAGGAGGCACCGGCTTGCCCTTTTGGAACAAACGGAAAGCGGACTCGGCACGGCACGGCCTGAGCGAGCAGAAGCAGTGCGCCAAGGACATCGCCCTGGCCGCCAGCTTCGTACGGTCGCTTGAATCCGGCGACCACCACGTCGATCTCGAACTCCAGCGAGTCGCCAGCCGCCTTGAGTACCTCGCCGAACAGGTGGGGACGGGCTCTCCCGCCAAGGCGGCCTGAGGGCACCTGTTCGGGGACTTCTTGGACGGCCCCCCGGCTGATACCACACCGGGCCCTCCGCCCCATCGAATCGGGGAGCTTCCTGCCCCGGGTCTTCTCCGCTTCTGCCGCGCGGGCACCCGTGCTATGCTTCCGCGCCCGCTGGGTCGCGGCGCCACAGGCGGCGCCGCGCAAGAGGACCTTCGGCCGGATCCCATGACCCCATTGACGAGCGCAGTCGGCGCGGCGCCTTTGGCCAACCCGCACCACAAGCCGGTGACCCGGCCATGAGCGCGACGGAGCGGCGGCGCGGCGCCGAGGTGCTGGTCGAACTGCTGCGGGCCCACGGTGTCGACCGGGTCTTCGCCGTGCCCGGCGAAAGCTATCTGGCAGTCCTCGACGCGCTTTACGACGCCCGCGACATCGAGCTGATCGTCGGCCGCCAAGAAGGCGGCACGGCCATGATGGCCGAAGCCTACGGCAAGCTGACCGGGCGCCCGGGCGTCTGCTTCGTGACCCGGGCGCCCGGCGCGACCAGTGCCAGCGCGGGAGTGCACATCGCGTTCCAGGATTCCACGCCGATGATCCTCTTCATCGGCCAAGTGGCGCGCGGCACGACCGAACGCGAAGCCTTCCAGGAGATCGATTACCGGCGCATGTACGGCCCGCTGGCCAAGTGGGTGGCAGAAATCGAAGACGCGGCGCGCATTCCCGAGCTGGTCGGCCGCGCGTTCTATACCGCGACGGCCGGGCGTCCGGGACCGGTGGTGCTGGCGCTGCCCGAGGACATGCTGAGCGACCGGGTGGCCGCCGGCGCAGCGGCGCCCTACCGCGCGGTGCAGGCCCACCCTGGGCCGGAGGACATGACGCGCCTGCAGACCATGCTGAACCGGGCCGAAAGACCGTTCATGATCCTCGGCGGCGGCGGCTGGAACGCCGGAGCCTGCGCCGACATCGCGGCCTTCGCCGAGAGCCAGAGCCTGCCGGTCGGGGTGTCCTTCCGCTGCCAGGATTATTTCGACAATACCCACCCCAACTATGCCGGCCACTTCGGGCTCGCAGCCGACGCCAAGCTGAGCCGGCGGATCCGCGAGTGCGATCTGCTGCTGGTCGCAGGCGCGCGCCTCGGCGAGATCACGACCGCGGGCTATACCCTGATCGAGCCGCCGCAACCCGCCCAGCCGCTGGTCCATGTCCATCCCGGCGCCGAGGAGCTGGGCCGGGTCTACCAGCCCGAGTTGGCGATCAATGCCGGTATGGCGGCCTTCGCGGGGGCCGCGCGGCGGCTCGCGCCCAAAGTACCCGCAGAACGCCGGGCCTGGGTCGACGCCGCCCATGCGGACTATCTGGCGCAGACCGAGCCGGTCGACAACCCGGGCGAGCTGCAGCTGAGCCGGATCGTGGCTTGGCTGCGTGACAGGCTGCCGCCCGAGGCGATCATCACCAATGGCGCCGGCAATTACACGGTCTGGGTCCACCGTTTCTATCAGTTCCGGCGCTACCGCAGTCAGCTGGCGCCAACCTCGGGCTCAATGGGCTATGGCCTGCCCGCCGCGATCGCCGCCAAGGCCGCGCATCCGGACCGACCGGTGGTCTGTTTTGCAGGGGACGGCTGCTTCCTCATGCACGGCCAGGAGTTGGCCACGGCGGTGAAGTACGGCCTCGGCATCGTCATCCTGGTGGTCAACAACGCCATGTACGGGACCATCCGCATGCATCAGGAAAAAGAATACCCCGCGCGGGTCAGCGGCACCGATCTGGTCAATCCCGATTTCGCGGCCTACGCCAAGGCCTTCGGCGCCCAGGGCGAAGTGGTCGATCGCACCGAGGAGTTCGCACCGGCCTTCGAGCGGGCGCTGGTCGCCGGCAAGCCTGCCCTACTGGAGCTGCGTGTGGACCCGGAGGCACTCACGCCACGGGCTTCCCTGAGCCAGATCAGGGCCGCGGCGCTGGCCGCCGGGAAAGCCTGAGCCGGGACGCCCGAGCTTCCGGGCATTTACCTCGAATGCATTGAAAATACTAGATTAATTTAACAGCCCTTTTATTCCCAGGTGCTAGAGTTCTGCCAGCGGCACAGCCAACAGGCAAGAACGGCCAAAGGCATGGAACGACAGCGCACCCCGAGGTCAAGCGATCGTGCAAGGTCGGTCGCCGCACTTTCCGAGATCGAGGTCACAACGGCGACGGCCGGCGGCGCGACAGCCCGCAGGGCGGGACGTCGCCGGCCGAAGAAGAACAGCGCGAGGTCCTGACGTGCGGCACAAGGCAACCGTCGAACAGATCAATCGCAGCGCCGCGGCGGCCCGTTCCGCCATGGCCGGGGACCCTGGCGGTTCGGGAGAACTGCCTTCGAGCCGCCATCGAGCAGCCGCCTCGCCAGACGACGGTTTCCTCGATCATTACTTCAAGCGGATCGACCCTCAGGTCGCGGCCTCGTTCACGCCGGCGCAGCAGCAGGCGATCAAGACCATGTTCGGCACTCGCGGCATCAACCGCCACGCCGTCGATATCCGGCGGGGCCTTTCCTTCGGGCGCAGCCGGTTCTACATGGTCTTCCTCATGGGCCGCGAACACCGCGCCCTGGGCGGGCCTGCCCGGCCGGGCCTTCGTTCGTTCGTCGGCTATCTCTTTCTGGCGCTGCTCCTGCTCGTGCCGATCTTCGCCGCGGTGTATCTCTTGAAGATGCTGACCGGCATCGACGTCCTGGCGGCCGGTGACCTGCAAAGCGGCGTCCTCGCGTTGCAGGAGGCCCGGGACCTTCCCCAGATGTAGCGCGGACTCCGCCGGGCCGGCCAGCCTGTTCCATAGACGGGCTGGGCAATCTATCATCCTGTCCATAAACCGGGATGAAACAGCCCTTGGGTCACAGTGAAGACAGCCGGGCCGTCCAGGCCGTGCCGCCCGATCTCGCCGTCCTG
>CAMYMY010000056.1:0-12440 GCA_947259625.1 uncultured Kiloniellales bacterium
AGATCACCGGCGCGCTGATCGACGGTCCGCTGGCCTTCGACAACGCGATCAATCCGCAGGCGGCCGAGACCAAGGGCATCGCCTCGCCGGTCGCGGGCCACGCCAACATCCTGCTGGTGCCGGACCTGGAGGCCGGCAACATGCTGGCCAAGAACCTGACCTTCATGGCCAATGCGGACGCCGCCGGCATCGTCCTGGGCGCCCGCGTCCCGATCGTCCTGACCAGCCGCGCGGACAGCGTGCGCGCGCGCATGGCCTCCTGCGCCGTGGCGGTCCTGGTGGCCGAGGCCCAGAAGGCGCCCGCGTCATGACCGGCCTCATCGTCGTCCTCAACGGCGGCTCGTCCAGCCTGAAGTTCTCGATCTATCAGATGACGGGCGAGACGGACCTCGAGCTGTCGATCAAGGGACAGATGGAGGGTATCGGCACGGCGCCGCGCTTCATCGCAAAGGACCGGGACGGCGAGGTCCTCGGCGAGCGGCAGTGGGCCGACGCCAGCTCGGCCGACCGGGTGTTCCTGTTCGGCTATCTGGCCGGCTGGGCGACGGGGCAGATCAAGGATTCGGAGGTCGTCGGCGCCGGCCACCGGATTGTTCATGGCGGCACGGAATTCAGCGCCCCGGCCCTGATCGACGACGCGCTCATGAGCGCCGTCGAGAAGCTCATTCCGCTGGCCCCGCTGCACCTGCCGCACAACCTCGCTTACATCAAGGCCGCACAGTCGATGAACCCGGAGCTGCCGCAGGTCGCCTGCTTCGATACGGCCTTCCACCGCGGCCATCCCGAAGTGGCCGAGCGCTTCGCCCTGCCCGAGGAACTGTACGGCGCGGGCGTGCGCCGCTACGGCTTCCACGGTCTGTCCTACGAGTACATCGCCCAGGAGCTGCAGCGGGTCGCCCCCGAGATCGCCGAGGGCCGTGTCGTCGTCGCCCATCTCGGCAGCGGCGCCAGCATGTGCGCGATCAAGGGCGGGCGCAGCGTCGACAGCACCATGGGCTTTTCCGCGCTGGACGGGCTGCCGATGGGCACGCGCTGCGGCGCCCTCGATCCCGCTGTTCCGCTCTATCTCATTGCCGAGAAGGGCTACGACGTGCCGGCGCTCGAGCGGCTGTTCTACCACGACAGCGGGCTGCTCGGCCTGTCGGGCGTGAGCAACGACATGCGCGACCTGGAGGCGAGCGAGGATCCCAAGGCCAAGCTGGCGCTGGACTACTTCGTCTACCGGATCAACCGCGAGCTCGGCGCCTTGGCGGCCACGATGGGTGGCCTCGATGCGGTGGTGTTCACCGCCGGGATCGGCGAGCGCTCGCCCGAGACCCGCGCGCGGGTCTGCGCCGATGCCGGCTGGCTAGGCCTGCAGCTGGACGAGGCGGCCAACCAGGCCGGCGGTCCCAGGATCTCGACGGCGGAGTCCGCCGTCTCCGCCTGGGTCATCCCGACGGACGAGGAGAAGATGATCGCGCTGCACACGCAGCGTCTGCTGCGCGGGCTCTAATCCGGACGACGCAGCGTTACGGCAAAAAACCAGCACCTCGGGAAGTGGGGCGACGCGATGTTCAACCCGAAAGATCGGACCCTGGAAGGCAAGAAAGGGCTGGTGACCGGCATCGCCAATGCGGATTCGATCGCCTACGGCTGCGCCAAGGCCTTCCAGTTCCTCGGCGCGGAGCTCGCCGTCACCTATCTGAACGAAAAGGCCATGGCCTATGTCGAGCCGCTGGCACGGGAGGTGGAGGCGTCGATCTTCATGCCGCTCAACGTTTCGGTGGAGGGCCAGTTGGAAGCGGTGTTCGAGAAGATCGAGCAGCGCTGGGGCCGGCTCGACTTTCTGCTCCACTCCATCGCCTTCGCGTCGAAGGAGGACCTGCACGGCCGGCTGGCCGACTGCTCGCGGGACGGCTTCCTGGAGGCCATGGATATATCCTGCCATTCCTTCATCCGCATGGCCCGGCTGGCCGAGCCGTTGATGACGAACGGCGGGGCCCTCTTCACCATGAGCTATCATGGCGCCGAGAAGGTGGTGGAGCACTACAACGTCATGGGCCCCGTCAAGGCGGCGCTGGAGTGCGCGGTGCGTTATCTGGCACAGGAGCTGGGCCCGAAGGGGATCCGTGTCCACGCGATATCCCCCGGTCCGCTGAAGACCCGCGCTGCCTCGGGTCTCAAGCATTTCGACGAGCTGCTGGACAAGGCGGCCCAGAAGGCGCCGGCCGGCCGTTTGGTCGGAATCGAGGACGTCGGTATCGCCACCGCCTCGCTGGCGACCGATGCCGCGAAGCTGATCACCGGCGACACGATCTACATCGACGGCGGCTATCACATCATCGCCTGATCGAGTTCGTTTCGGTGATGACAAGGATCCTTGGAATCAGTTGCAAGGCACTGCGGAGGTACGAAAATGAATGATCCCACTAAGACAGACAGTTCCGCGGGCGCTCCCGCCGGTGAAGCCATTCCCGCGGCCGAGCTTCGCAAGCGCATGGCCGAGAAACAGGCCGAGAAGGCCGCCCAGGCGGCGGGGCGGAGCAAGGTTCTCGAGGAAGAGGAGGAGCAGTTTCGGCGTTTCTTCATGACCAGTGAGGTCACGGAGGAAGACATCGGGCGAATTCGAGAAACCGTGTATCGCCTGGCGGAGCGTGGCGAAACCAGTTTCATGATCGCCAAGTTCCCCTCGGATTTCTGCGCCGATGGCGGGCGAGCGATCAACAACAACGAGCCGGATTGGCCGAAGACACTGACCGGACGCGCCGAGCAGATGTACGACCGATGGAGAACGAATGCCAAGCCGCTCGGCTATAAACTCAAGGCGGAAGTCCTGAATTATCCGCAGGGGATAATCGGTGAGATCGGACTCTTCGTCGAGTGGTAGGTCGCGCGGGCTGCAAGAGGATGTCTGATCGGCCGCCGCCTGGGCCGACTCCCTTGGCCGACCTTTTGCCGTTCCCTGCAAGGCCCGCAGGTCCGCGCCCTCGCTTGTCGGCGGCGGACCGCGTGGTGCCGCGGGTGCGGTCGAGCGCCAAGCCCAAAAGAGTTGAGGGCCGCAACTTGGGGGAAGTTGCGGCCCTCGGGGTATGAGGGTACTGGAAATGGGGAAGGGCTAGGTGGGGATAGTAAAGCGTCTAGAAGTTAATGAAAGGTTAACGCGATTCGGTTTTTTTGTTCCCTTGCGATTTTTTTCGATGGCCGCCATCTTTCCCGGCGCCGATGGATGAACGACAAGGACGCCCCCCATGCTGATCAGACACAATCCGGCCGGCATCGCCCCGCCCTTCTCGCCCTATAGCCACGCCGTCGAGGTCGCGTCCGGCGCGCGCTGGCTTCATATCTCGGGCCAGGTCGGCGTGCAGCCCGACGGCAGCATCCTGAGCGAGCCCTCCGCGCAGATGGAGCAAAGCTGGCGCAACGTGCTGGCGATCCTGGGCGCGGCGGGCATGGGCCCGCAGGACCTGGTCAAGGTGACCGCCTACCTGACCCGGCCCGAGGACATCGGCCTGTTCCGCGAGGTGCGCGATGCTCTCCTGGACGGCGCCCAGCCGGCCTCGACCCTGGTCATCGTCGCCGGCCTGGCGCACCCCGACTGGCTGGTCGAGATCGAGTCGGTCGCGGCGGCGGCGTAAACCCGGACCGCCAGCAGGAGGGTACCGATGATCCGATCAGGACGCGGGATCCTAGGGCCGTGGCAGCCGTGGCGGAGGAGGCGGGCTCTGCGCGTCGCCGTGTCCCATGCTGAGCGCCCCTTCCATACGGGACAGCCGGCGGTCCATCTCGCGTACCTCCCGGGCCATGCCTTCGACCGCCCGGCTCAGGGTTTCAACGCGGTCGGCCAGGACGATCGCCTGCTGCAGCGCCTCGAAGACCTTGGCGAAGACGCTCATCCCCCGGCCTTGGTCGAGGTTCTCGCCTTCTTGGCGGAGCGTGGCTTGGTCGCCTTCGGCTTGCCGCGGGCGGGTTTCAAGGATCCTTCCGCCGCCTCCGCCCGGTGCTGACTGGCGAAGCGGGCCTTGGTCGCCCCGAGCTCGCCGAGAGCCCGGTCTAGGGCTTGGTTCGCGCGTCGCGTCCGGTCGATCAGGGTCTCCGCCGCGCGGTCCAGGATCGCCATCTCCCCTTCGCTCAGCGCGTCCTCGCCGTTGTCGCGCCGCCGCCCGGCGGTGTCCTTGCTGCCTCCGGACAAGGGCAGTTCCGAACGCACCAGCTCGGCCACGCTGACCCGCGAGCGGCGCGCCAGCTTCCGCAGGCGCACCTTCTCCTCGGGCGAGACCAATATCACCAAGCGTTCCGATTTCATCGCCACACCTCATGTGCATGTGCATGCACATGTTAACAGATCGACGGCTCGTGCGCAAGGCCCATGCCGGGGCCGCAGCGGGGGACGGAGGGCCGCGGCGCCCCCCTCAGGCCGCGGTGCCGCCCACGGTGAGGCCGTCGATCAGCATGGTCGGCTGGCCGACGCCGACGGGCACGCCCTGGCCCTCCTTGCCGCAGGTGCCGATGCCGGTGTCGAGCGCCATGTCGTCGCCGATCATGGCGACCTTGGTGAGCACGTCCGGGCCGTTGCCGATCAGGGTCGCGCCCTTGACCGCCGCGCCCACCTTGCCGTCCTCGACCAGGTAGGCCTCGGTGCAGGAGAACACGAACTTGCCCGAGGTGATGTCGACCTGACCGCCGCCGAACTGGACCGCGTAGAGGCCGTTCTTGACCGAGCGCAGGATCTCCTCCGGCGCATGCTTGCCGTTCAACATGTAGGTGTTGGTCATGCGCGGCATGGGGATGCAGGCATAGCTCTCGCGCCGGCCGTTGCCGGTCGGGGCCATGCCCATGAGGCGCGCGTTCTGGCGGTCCTGCATGTAGCCGACCAGGATGCCGTCCTCGATCAGCGTGGTGCACTGCGCGGGCGTTCCCTCGTCGTCGAGCGTGAGCGAGCCGCGCCGGTCGGCCAAGGTGCCGTCGTCGACCACGGTGAGGCCGGGCGCCGCGACCCTTTCGCCCATCAGGTCCGAGAAGGCCGAGGTCTTCTTGCGGTTGAAGTCGCCCTCCAGGCCGTGGCCGATCGCCTCGTGCAGCAGGATGCCGGGCCAGCCGGGGCCGAGCACGACCTGCATCTCGCCGGCCGGCGCGGCGACCGAGTCCAGGTTCACCAGCGCCATGCGCAGGGCCTCGTCGACCGCCGCCCGCCAGTAGTCCGGCTGCATCAGACGTGTGTAGGAGATACGCCCGCCGCCGCCGTAGCCGCCGCTCTCCATGCGCTCGCCCTCGCCGACCACGACCGAGACGTTGAGCCGCACCAGGGGCCGAATGTCGGCCGCGCGTTCGCCGCCGGCGCGCAGGATCTGCAGCGCCTGCCATTCGCCGCTGATCGAGGCTCGGACCTGACGAATGCGCGGGTCCTTGGCCCGGGCGTAGGCGTCGATGTCCTCCAGCAGCTTGACCTTGGCCTCGAAGGGCTCGAGGCCGAGCGGGTTGTCGTCCCTGTAGAGCAGCGTGTTGGTTCCCGCCGGCGGCGCGGCCATGACGCCGCCGCGGCCGCGGTGGACCGCCGTCACGGTCTTGGCGGCGCGCTTGATCGCGTCCTCCGAAAGCTCGCTGGAATGGGCGTAGCCGGCCGCCTCGCCGGCGATGGAGCGCAGGCCGAAGCCCTGCATGGTGTCGAAGCTGGCGCTCTTTAGGCGGCCGTCGTCGTAGGACAGACCCTCCGACTGCCGGTACTCCAGGAACAGCTCGCCATCGTCGGCGCCTGCCAAGGCTTCGTCGACCAGGGACTCGAGCCGTTGCCGGTCGAGCCCGGCGCGGTTGAAGAAGATCTCGTCGGTGGCGGCCATATGGCTCATGGAAGTCTCCAGTCTGGGCTGGCGGTGCAAGGAAATTGCACTCTAATATGGCGATCGCAGACCGGAAAACCAGGATCAAGAGCCAAAGCGCGCCAGCCGGCACGCGGGGCGGAGCAAGGCGGGCCATGCCAAAAGGACTTCAGGACCATCCGCTCAGGGCGGCGCTCACCGCCGAGGTGCACGCCCGGCCCTTTGCCCGGCTCGAGGCCCCGGAGCGCGTCAGCTACCTCGCCATGCTGTCCGGCGAGGCGGGTGCGGCGGGCGACCTGGCCCAGGTCGGCGCCCTGTTCGAGCGCTTCGGCCAGGCGCCTCCGGAGCCCGGCGCGACCCACGCGATGGCGGACTTTGGGGCGTTTCGGTTCAAGTGGGAACGGCATAGCGAATTCTCGAGCTACAGCTTTTTCCGGCATGGTCCGCAGGACGGCGCGCCGTTCTCCGAGGCGGCGATCGACGAGGTGCCGCGGGACTGGCTGGAGGGCTTGCCGGGCGAGCTTCTGGTCGCCCTGCGGATCGAGCTGCTGGGCGTCGGGACTCCCGAGCCGGCGGCGGACGAGCTGGCCGGGCTGCTCTCCGCCGAGAACTTTGCCGGCAGCCGTGTGTCCGGCGGGGCGGCCGAGGTCTGGATGGACTTCGCCATGGACGCCGCCGGCTATGGCCGCGCGCTGGTTCGCGACCGCTCGCTCAGGCCGGCCCAGGCGGGCCGCGTCGTGCAGCGGCTGTGCGAGGTCGAGGCCTACCGCATGATGGCATTGCTTTCCTTCCCGCTTGCCAAATCCGCGGGCCGGGACCTGAGCCAGGCGCGCGACCGGCTGACCCCGATCACGGATCGTCTGTCCGAGATTACGGACCTCGCGGACGAGCGCCGGCTGCTCGCCGAGCTGACCGGCATCTCGGCGACGGTCGAGAAGATCGCCGCGGCCACCGCCTACCGTTTCGGCGCGACGCGGGCCTACTACGCCCTGGTCCGGCGGCGTATCGAGGAGCTGCGCGAACAGCGGATCGAGGGCACCCAGACGCTCGGCGAGTTCATGGAGCGGCGTCTGACGCCGGCCGTGCGCACCTGCGAGGCGGTGGCCGAGCGGGTCGACCGGCTGTCGACGCGCGTGGCGCGGGCCAGCGAGCTGCTGCGCACGCGGGTGGACATAGAGGTGGAGGCCCAGAACCAGAAGCTGCTCTCCTCCATGGATCGCCGCGCGCGCCTCCAGCTGCGCCTGCAGCAGACCGTCGAGGGCCTCTCGGTCGTGGCCATCAGCTATTACCTGGTCGGCCTGGTCGCCTACCTGGCGAAGGCAGTCAAGAGCCGGGGCCTGCCGGTCGATCCGGACCTGGCCGCGGGCCTCGCGGTGCCGGCCGTGCTGCTGATCGTATGGCTGGGGGTCAAGCGCATACGGCGAATGGTCGCAGGCGACCGGGCGGTGGAAAAACCCTGAGCGGGCTAGTGCACCGTGCCGCTCGGCCAGACCGGCGGGTCGAGCGCGAAGCTGTGGTCCAGGGCGTCCACGGAACGGCTGCGCGCGGCATCCGGGCCGTGGTACCTGAGCGCCAGGTCCCTCAGTACGAGCGTGAGCGCCACGAGCACGTCGACCGCCTCGGCATCCGACTCCAGACAGGCCGACATGACCTCGCTGTAGAGCGCCCGCACGTCGAGCATCTGGTCGCTATCCTGGTTGGATACGGCATTCTGATTGGACATGGCGTTTCTCGCGGCTGGTAAAGACCTGAATAGAATCGTGCCCGCAATCCTTCTCTAATTAGTTAATACAAAGGTCACTGATAATGACGCATTTCACCGAGGCGATTTTGGCCGCCGGCAAGGCGCGCGCTGCGCCGTTGTGCTGGTACAACAAGCGGCGCGCAACGCGGCTGGCGGCCAAAAGCGCCCGGCCTTTCGGGTGGGGCGTATCGGGGCGCCGGGGGCGTTGCGGCGCTTGCCCGATGCACGCATCGCGCCGCGCCTACCCGGGCGACCCGATCCGCTCCCATGAAATGAGTCATTATCAGTGACCTTTGGTATAACAACCCCTGACGCGAAATCGTCCGGCGGGGGTCGAAATCCTCTCTTGGCAAGCGGGCCGTCATGACATATCAATAATTTTGAATGTGAATGCGTCGCATAATCCAGGACTCTTGTGGGGTTAAGCGACTTGAGTTAGGTTGCGCCGGATTTCGCGGGGGATTCCGCTCGCAGGTTGGGGGCATTGCGGCAGTGGGCCTCGATGACCTCCCGCTCGGGCAGGGTGTGTCCCGCACCGAAAAAAATACGAGATGGGGAATGGCGATTTACAGGAAACTTGCCGCTGCGGCGGCCATCATCACGGCAACCCTCGGAACGGCGGTGGCTCTGTCGGGGCCGCTTCTCGCGGGCCAGCCGCAGCCCGGGCAGATTGGCTTCCAACCGGCCGCTTCGCCGACGATGGAGCGAATTCAGTCTTTCCATGACCTCCTGCTGGTAATCATCACGTTGATCGTGATCTTCGTTACGGGCTTGCTGGTTTACGTCATGTGGCGCTATTCCGAGAAGCGCAACCCGACGCCCTCGAAGACCACCCACAACACCGTGATCGAAGTGATCTGGACCGTGGCACCGGTGATCATCCTGGTGGCCATCGCGGTCCCGTCGTTCAAGCTGCTCTACTACGCAGACAGCGTCGAGGACGCCGAGATGACGCTCAAGGCGATCGGCCGCCAGTGGTACTGGTCCTACGAGTATCCGGATCACGGCGACTTCACCTTCGACGCCTACATGGTCGCCGACGAGGATCTCGAAGCCGGGCAACCGCGCCTGCTGCAGACCGACACCGCCGTCGTTCTGCCGGTCGATACCCGGATCCGCATCCTGGTGACGGCGAGCGACGTTCTTCATTCCTTCGCGATGCCCTCGATGGGCCTCAAGCTGGACGCCGTGCCCGGGCGGGTCAACGAGACCTGGGTGCAGATCAACAGCGAGGGCATGTATTACGGCCAGTGCTCGGAAATCTGCGGCACCGGGCATTCCTACATGCCGATCATGATCAAGGCGGTCTCCAAGGAGGCATTCGCCGAATGGGTCGAGCAGGCAAAAGAAGAATTCGCAGGCGTGGACGAGCCCGCCGACGTGGCCGATCCCGCGGCGCCGGTGCGGCTCGCCGCCACCGGTGAAGAGCTTGGGGGGAACGACTGATATGGCTGAAGGAACGACCGAGGCCCAGGGCCACGGGCACTACGACCACACGCCCGGCTTCTTCGTGCGCTGGTTCTGTTCGACGAACCACAAGGACATCGGCACCCTCTACCTGGGTTTCGCGGTGATCGCCGGGATCATCGGCGGCCTTTTCTCGCTCATCATGCGCCTCGAGTTGCAGGATCCGGGCGTCCAGTACCTGCTCACGGACGGCGAGCCCAACGGGCAGCTGTGGAACGTGATCATCACCGCCCATGGCCTGATCATGGTCTTCTTCGTGGTCATGCCGGCCTTGATCGGCGGTTTCGGCAACTGGTTCGTGCCGCTGATGATCGGCTCGCCGGACATGGCCTTCCCGCGCATGAACAACATCTCGTTCTGGCTGCTCGTCCCGTCCTTCTTCCTGCTGCTCGGCTCGGCCTTCGTTGGCCAGGGCGCGGGCACGAGTTGGGTGATCTATCCGCCGCTGTCGTCCTCGCTCGGCCATCCCGGGCCCTCGGTCGACATGGCGATCTTCGCCTTGCACCTGGCGGGCGCGTCGTCGATTCTGGGTGCGATCAACTTCATCACGACGATCTTCAACATGCGCGCGCCGGGCATGACGCTGCACAAGATGCCGCTCTTCGTCTGGTCGGTGCTGATCACGGCCTTCCTGCTGCTGCTCGCCCTGCCGGTTCTGGGCGGCGCGATCACGATGCTGCTGACCGACCGCAACTTCGGCACCACCTTCTTCGAGGCCGCGGGCGGCGGCGACCCGATCCTGTTCCAGCACCTGTTCTGGTTCTTCGGGCACCCCGAGGTCTACATCATGATCCTGCCGGCCTTCGGCATCGTCAGCCAGATCGTCTCGACCTTCAGCCGCAAGCCCGTGTTCGGCTATCTCGGCATGGCCTACGCCATGGTCTCGATCGGCTTCGTCGGCTTCATCGTCTGGGCGCACCACATGTACACCGTCGGCCTGGACGTCGACACGCGGGCCTATTTCACCGCCGCGACGATGATCATCGCGGTGCCGACCGGGGTGAAGATCTTCAGCTGGATCGCCACCATGTGGGGCGGGTCGATCCGCTTCGACACGCCGATGCTCTGGGCGATCGGATTCATCTTCCTGTTCACCCTGGGCGGCGTCACCGGCGTGGTGCTGGCCAATGCCGGCATGGACCTGCCGCTGCACGACACCTACTACGTGGTGGCGCACTTCCACTACGTGCTGAGCCTGGGCGCGGTCTTCGGGATCTTCGGGGGGATCTACTATTGGCTTGGCAAGATGTCCGGCCGCAGGTATCCGGAGTGGGCCGGCAAGCTGCACTTCTGGAGCACCTTCGTCGGGGTCAACCTGACCTTCTTCCCCCAGCACTTCCTGGGTCTTGCCGGCATGCCGCGGCGCTACATCGACTATCCGGACGCCTATTGGGACTGGAACTGGGTGTCGTCCATGGGCTCGTACCTGTCCCTGGCCTCGACCCTGTTCTTCGTCGTCGTGCTGCTCTACACGCTCGCGGCGGGCCGGCGCGTGGCCGAGAACTACTGGGGCGAAGGGGCGACGACCCTGGAGTGGACGGTTGCCTCGCCGCCGCCGTTCCACTCCTACGAGGTGCTGCCGCAAATCAAGTAGCCCGGCTGCGCCGCCCCTCCGGGAGGGACGGCGCCAACAGGGTTGGGGACGCGTAACGACCGGGACCGACACTTCGCTGGAAATGACCGCCCGGTCCGCGCCTGCCGTTCTGAGCGACGGCGGCGGCCGGGTCGGCGACTACATCGCCCTGCTCAAGCCGCGGGTCATGTCGCTCGTGGTGTTCACGGGTTTCGCCGGCCTGATCGTGGCGCCCGGTTCGCTGCATCCGGTCCTCGCGGCCGTCGCGGTGCTCTGCATCGCGGTCGGGGCCGGCGCGGCCGGCGCCGTCAACATGTGGTACGATCGGGACATCGACGCGGTGATGCAGCGCACCCGGGCCCGGCCGATTCCCGCCGGGCGGGTGCCGGCGGCCGAGGCACTCGCCTTCGGTGTGGTCCTCGGCCTCTTCGCGGTCATGCTCATGGGCCTTGCCGTCAACTGGACCGCCGCCGCGCTGCTGGCGCTGGCCGAGGGGTTTTACGTCTTCGTCTATACGGTCTGGCTGAAGCGCAGGACGCCGCACAACATCGTCATCGGCGGCGCGGCCGGCGCCTTTCCGCCGATGATCGGCTGGGCCGCGGCGACCGGCACGGTGAGCCTGGAATCGGTCGTGCTGTTCCTGATCGTGTTCATGTGGACGCCGCCGCACTTCTGGGCGCTGGCGCTCTATCGCGAGGGCGACTACGCCAAGGCCGGCGTGCCCATGCTGCCGGTCGTCGCCGGCAAGGCCGCGACCAGGCGGCAGATCCTGATCTATACCCTACTGCTCTTCCCGCTGGCCCTGACGCCGGCCTTCATCGGTATTGCGGGCCCGGCCTACGGCGCGGCGGCGGCGGTTCTGGGCGGGCTTTTCGTGCTTTCGGCGCTCCGGGTGCGGCGCGACCACGGCGACGGCGCGGCGCGGCGCATGTTCGGCTTCTCCATTCTCTACCTGTTCGCGCTCTTCGCGCTGCTGATCGTCGACCGGGCGCCGGGCTTCGCGGCCGGGCTCGCGGGGTGGTACGGGCCATGAGCGAGCAGGACAAGGGCGGCGACGTGCGGCGCCACCGGCGGGCCAGGAACCTGACCCTGGCCGCGGCCCTGGCCGCCTTCGTGGTGCTCGTCTACCTGGTGTCCATCGTGCGCATGGGAGGCGGCTGAGGCCATGCCGGCGGACATGCACAGCATGCACAGCAGACCCCGGCGAACCCGGAACGCCACGGTCGCCCTGGTGCTGGGCGGCCTGGCCTTCGGCATGGTCGGGCTCGCCTTCGCGGCGGTGCCCTTGTACCGGCTGTTCTGTCAGGTGACCGGCTTCGGCGGCACGACCCAGGTGGCCGAAAGCCCGCCGGCCGAGGTCGGCCAGCGGCTGTTCAAGGTCCGCTTCAACGCCGATGTCAACCGCGACCTGCCGTGGCGCTTCTGGCCCGAACAGCGCGAGGTGACCTTGAGGGTCGGCGAGCCGGGCCTCGTGTTCTACGGCGCCGAGAATTTGTCCGCGCGGACGGTGAGCGGGGTGGCGACCTTCAACGTGACTCCGCTCAAGGCCGGGCAGTATTTCAACAAGGTCCAATGCTTCTGCTTCGACGAGCAGAAGCTGGCGCCCGGCGAAACGGCACAGCTCGGCGTTTCCTTCTTCGTCGATCCGGCAATCCTGGAGGATCGCAATCTGGCAAAACCCTACGACCAGAAAGTCTGGGCCTTTCTCGGTGACGGGGAGTTGGATGAACCCGAATCTCTCGGCGCCATCACGCTTGCGGCTCGCGAACAACTCGACAATCTGATTTTTGTTATCAACTGCAATCTGCAGCGCCTCGACGGACCGGTGCGCGGCAATGGTAAAATTATTCAGGAGCTCGAA
>CAMYMY010000056.1:12481-18755 GCA_947259625.1 uncultured Kiloniellales bacterium
GGGTCACGATTGGGATCCGCTGCTGGCCCAGGACGAACACGGGCTGCTGGTCAAGCGCATGGAAGAGGTCCCCGACGGTCAGTACCAGAAGTATTCGGTGGCCGGCGGTGAATACATTCGCAAGGATTTTTTCAGTAAATACCCTGAATTGACCCAGATGGTTAGCTCCTACACCGATGAGCAGCTGCAAAAACTGAGGCGCGGCGGTCACGACCCGCAGAAGGTTTACGCGGCCTACAAGGCGGCCGTGGAGCATAAAGGCGCCGCGACGGTCATATTGGCCAAAACCATCAAGGGCTACGGCCTGGGCGAAGCCGGTGAGGGCCGCAACGTCACCCATCAGCAAAAGGCCCTCAACGAAGAGGAATTGCGGCATTTTCGCAGCCGGTTCGGAATTCCCATACCGGACTCGGCCATCAATGAGATGCCCTTTTATCGTCCGGCGCCCGACAGTGAGGAAATGAAGTACCTCCAGGAGCGACGCCGCGAACTTGGCGGACTGCTGCCCGCACGTTCTGAATCGGTGCCGGTTTTTCGCCCCCCCGGCAAGGAAATGTACGCGGAATTTTTCGAGGGCACCGCGGATCGGGAGGTGGCCACCACGATGGTGATGGTACATCTGCTGGGCAAACTTTTAAGCGACAAAAAGATCGGCAAGTACATCGTCCCCATCGTGCCGGACGAAGCCCGCACCTTCGGCATGGAGTCCTTGTTTCGCAAAATCGGCATCTACTCGCATGTCGGGCAAACCTATGAGCCGGTGGACAGGGAAAGTCTTTTGTACTACAAGGAGGCCAAGGATGGACAGATTCTCGAAGAGGGAATCACCGAGGCCGGATCGATGTCGTCGTTCATTGCGGCCGGCACGGCCTACTCGACCTTCGGCATTAACATGGTTCCGTTTTTCTTTTTTTACTCGATGTTTGGTTTTCAGCGAATCGGCGATCTAATCTGGGCTTCCGGCGACGCCCAGACACGCGGCTTTTTGCTGGGTGCCACTGCCGGGCGCACGACCCTGGCCGGCGAAGGTCTGCAGCATCAGGACGGCCATACGCACATTCTCGCCTACGGCAACCCCTCGGTACTGGCCTACGACCCCGCTTTTGCCTACGAAGTGGCGGTTATCGTCCGCGAGGGTATGCGACGCATGCTGGAAGACGGCGAAAACATCGTCTATTACCTGACCATCATGAACGAAATCTACAAAATGCCCGCCATGCCGGAGGACGTCGAGGAGGGTATCCTCAAGGGGATTTATAAGTTCCAGACCTCCGACAATAAAAGGGCCAAAATCAAAGCCCACTTGTTCGGCAGCGGGACCATTTTAAATGAGGCGCTCAAGGCCCAGGCCCTTTTGGAAAACGATTATGGTGTGGCCGCGGATGTCTGGAGTGTCACAAGCTATAAAAACCTCTACTGGGATGCCACCGACACCGAGCGGTGGAATTTTCTGCATCCGGACCAGGAACCGAAATTGTCTTATCTCCAGCAACAGCTGGTCAACGAAAAAGGCGTTTTCATCACGGCCTCGGATTATCTTAAAGCCCTGCCGGGCTCGATTGCCAAATGGCTGCCCGGAACGACGATTTTGCTCGGCACTGACGGTTATGGCCGCAGCGACACACGTGACTGCCTGCGTGATTTCTTCGAGGTGGACGCCCGCCATATTGCCTTCGCGGCCCTTGGCGCCCTGCTACGTGAAAAGCGGGTAAAAATGTCGCTGGTAAAAAAAGCTCGCAAACAGCTTGATATTGACACGGAAAAAACAAACCCCTTATTCAGTTAGCGGCCATCCTGAATAATAACGATATCAGGTACAGATAAAATAAAAAAAACAAATGCGCAGCATAAAGTAATTAATCCGCCTACCTATGTTTAAAAAACATTCTTCAGTATTCAAATAACAATTTATTATCCTGAATATGCTATTTTTCAGGGCGGATTAATTAGTTTAAGGAGTCGGTATGATAGAGGAAGTCAAAATTCCGGAAATCAGTGAGAATGTCGAATCGGGGACCATCGTCGGGGTACTGGTTGAAGTCGGTGACATGATCGACATCGATGACGTCCTGGTTGAGTTTGAAACGGAAAAAGCGCTGGTCGAATGTCGGCGATGTGATTGCCAGGATTGACACCGAGACACGGTCCGATGATAAAGACACGGCGGAATCTGAACCCGCAGCCGATGACGCCCCAAAAAAGAAAGAGGAGGAAGAACAAGAACCTTCCGAAGAGCCACTGCGAACCGAGGTGCCCGAAGAAGTCAAGACCGACGTTGATGAAGAAGAAAAAGATGCGCCCCAAAAACCGGAAGAACCTGCGATCGCACCGGAACCGGCAGGAACTCAAAATAAGACCGAAGACCGCCCGGCCGACCGCGGCCCGGCACCGGCCACACCGTCGGTGCGTCGTTTTGCGCGCGAACTGGGTGTCGACATTTACGACGTCAAGGCCTCCGGACCGGGTGGCCGGATTACCGAAGATGACGTCAAAGCGCACATCAAAAAAGGCGAACGACCGGATAAGATGGCGCCCTCGAGGACCGCGCCGACGGAAATGACCGGTGAACCGGAACTGCCCGACTTCAGCCGCTGGGGAGACGTCGAGACGGTTGAACTGGATGGCGTGCGCCGAATTACAGCGGCCAACATGTCGACCGCATGGCGCACCGTGCCGCATGTCACCCAATTCGACCAGGCCGACATCACCGGTTTGCAGGAATTTATCAATAAGAACGCTGAAAAGGTCGCCCAAAACAGCGGCAAATTGACCGTTACGGCCATCCTTGTTAAAGTCTGTGCCGAGGCGCTTAAAAAGTTCGGACGCTTTAATGCCAGCATCGACTCGGCCAACCAACGGCTAATTCTCAAAAAGTATGTTCATATCGGCATCGCGGCCGACACACCGCGCGGCCTGCTGGTGCCGGTGGTTCGCAACGCCGATCAGAAAAGTATCAGCCGGCTGGCGGCTGAAATCACCGATCTGGCCGATCGGGCCCGCAACAAAAAGCTCAAACCGGATGAAATGGAAGGCGGAACCTTCACCCTATCCAACCAGGGTGGCATCGGCGGCGTCGGTTTTACGCCGATCGTTTTCTGGCCCCAGGCAGCAATCCTGGGCGTCAGCCGTGCATCCGTAATGCCCCGCTATATTGACGGCGAGTTCAAACCGCGCAGCCTGCTGCCCCTGTCTTTATCCTTTGACCACCGGATTATAGACGGGGCGGATGCCGCCCGCTTTTTGCGCTGGGTGTGCGAAAGTTTAGAGCACCCGTTTACGATGGTACTATAATGAAGAAGGTTTTGTGAAAATATGAAGTAAGTGGTATCGACGGCACGCCTGTGCACGACCATGGAGATAATTCAATGACAGACAAAAAAACTCATCTGGTGGTGATCGGGGGCGGCCCCGGCGGATATGCCGCTGCATTTCTGGCGGCTGACCTCGGACTGGAAGTCACCTTGGTTGATCCAGAAGTCAATCCTGGTGGCGTGTGTCTCTATCGCGGGTGTATTCCGTCAAAAGCCTTGCTGCACGCCGCCAAAGTTGTCGATGAGGCCCGCGATTGGGACAACTTGTCAAGCAACGCAAAATCAATTATATCCAGGCCGCGGCTGAATTTCAGGACAATCATACCCTGGCCGTCAAAGCGTTGGACGGCGGGCAAACCAGCCTGGCATTCGAATACGCGATCATTGCCACCGGATCTGATACGGCGCGCATCCCGCAATTTGATCTTGACTCCGATCGTCTGCTCGACGCCACCGCCGCCCTTGATCTCAAGGAAATTCCCAAGAAACTCCTGGTAATCGGCGGCGGCTACATCGGCCTGGAGCTTGGAACCGTGTATGCCGCTCTGGGCACTAAGGTGACGGTGGTGGAGATGACCCCGGGATTGCTGCCGGGTGCCGACCGCGATTTGGTCCGGGTTCTGCAAAAACGCCTGGCAAACCGGATGGCCTCGATCCTGTTGCAAACCACCGTCAAGTCGCTCAAAGTCCAAAAAAACGGGATTAAAGCCACATTAGAGGGCCCGGATGTCGATCAAAAAGTACGCATTTTCGATAAGGTTCTCCTGGCGGTCGGACGACGCCCCAATTCCGCCGGCCTGGGTCTGGCCAACACCACCATCGAAGTTGACGGCCGGGGTTTTATAAAAGCCGATGCCCAGCGGCGCACGACCGAAAAACATATTTTTGCTATCGGTGATGTGGCCGGCGAGCCCATGCTGGCACACAAAGCGTCGCATGAAGGACGGGTGGCAGCCGAGGTCATCGCCGGCCGCCAGGTCGTATACGAACCGGCGGCCATACCGGCGGTCGTGTTTACCGATCCTGAACGGCCGCCAGGTCGTATACGAACCGGCGGCCATACCGGCGGTCGTGTTTACCGATCCTGAAATTGCGTGGGTCGGACTGACGGAGAAAGAGGCCGCTGACCGGAGTATCGCGCACAAAGTGGTTAGGTTTCCCTGGGCCGCTTCCGGTCGAGCCGCCACCCTGAACCGCGATGACGGATTGACAAAGCTTGTCATTGATCCCCAGAGCGAACGCGTCATCGGTATGGGGATTGCCGGCTCCGGCGCGGGCGAAATGATCGCTGAAGGCGCTTTGGCCATTGAAATGGGAGCCAATGTAACCGATGTGGGCCTGACGATCCATCCGCACCCGACCCTCACCGAGACCATCATGGAAGCTGCCGATCTGTTTCACGGCACCGCTACTCATTTTTATCAATCCAAACGAAGATCACGCTAAGGACGGCAAATTTGCCTTTTTAGTGGTAAAAGTGATGCCGACCAGATAGTCCGCATTGATCAGGTCAAAGGATTGGGAGTCGATGTCGAAGATGACGAATACTCCTGCTTGAACCCCCAGGTCCATGGTCGACTTCCATGAACCGCGAAAACGGTAGATTCCGAAAGACTCCCCGAAATTAGTGGACGCTGCATTACAAACCTGTTTGTCGTTTATACACCGCTGAAATGAAGCCGAAAATGAGGTCAGCGTGGATTTATGGGTGAAGATTTTACGGACAATTATACGCATGTCCTCTGGGAAAAAGACCATATTTACATTGAGCTGCAAAAACCAAGCGCCCATCTTGTAAGGCTGCTCTATGTCTAAAAAGTGCTTTATGAAAATTACAAAGATTTTCTGTTCAAACCCCATGAAAGTTTTCGGCGCCGGGAGATCAAACCAGACTGGATGAAAGACTTATAGATGTAGGAATCAGAAGGCAATAGGATCTAAACATGTCCATTATATCGTTTCAGGAAATCATACTGGTGGTGTTAGCTACTGGGGTTATAATAGCCTATCACATGCATCTGTTTAAAAAGGTTCGGCGTGAGCCGTTGACGACAACCTTCGGCATTACCAATCACGCGCGTCATCGGACAGATTTGTACCCATGAATAATGCCCTCGCGGTAACGGTAGAACCTTTTAAATTCTCATCGGCATGGCCGGTGGCTTATGAATTGAGCAAGGAATGGATTTGACATTGACCTGCAGAGTATCATTGAAAATTATGGATATGCAGCGATTTTAATCGGTACATTTTTACCGTCGTCGCCGCCGACGGGCTAAACTTGTCGTAAAAAGTGGATGATCCCCTTCAGTTGCCCGCAAAACAGGTTTCAAAACCGAAATCGTGGGGCGGGAATTTTTAAGCATGTGAAATTTTGCAATACAATTGCTGAATTTAATCAATGAGGAGGTAAAATCATGGCGAGATTTTTCAAGAAACGCGAAGAGATTAAAGGCCTGTCTCCGGGTTCTTTGATTTTCGTCGGAAACAAAAAGGTAGATAATATTCGGATTCGTGTTATTGATTACGATGGGGCTCAATTAAAGGAAGACGAGTTAAAAGATATCGCCGCAGGAGCAGAATTCAAACGCACAAACACGGTTACCTGGATAAATGTAGACGGGCTGCATGATCTTGCATTGATGACAGATATTGGGAGTACGTTTGATCTGCACCCGTTGTTAATGGAAGATATTCTAAATACCGGACAACGCCCCAAACTTGAGGAATTTGATAATTGTCTCTTCCTTGTTGTGAAAATGCTTCGTTACGACAAAGAAAAACAAATGATTATCTCCGAACAATTAAGTATGGTGCTGGGTGATACATTTCTGCTGACCTTTCAGGAGCAACCGGGAGATGTCTTTGAACCGGTTCGGGAGCGGATCAGAAAACAAAAAGCAAGGATCCGGGCATCGGGTATAGATTATCTGGCATACGCTTTGCTGGATTGCGTGGTCGAA
>CAMYMY010000057.1 GCA_947259625.1 uncultured Kiloniellales bacterium
GAAGGATCCCCAGATCGTGATGAACGGCAATACCGCCCTCGCCCTCGGCGTCCTGGCCTCGGGCATGGAGGTCTGCGCCATGTACCCCATCACGCCGGCTACCTCGGCGTCGCATTACCTGAGCGACATCTTCGAGCGGGTCGGCTGCGTGGTGCATCAGGCGGAGGACGAGATCGCCGCCTGCGCCTTCGCGATCGGCGCCTCCTATGCGGGCAAGTGCGCCGTGACCATCACCTCGGGCCCGGGGCTGTCCCTGAAGCAGGAAGGGATCGGCCTGGCCGTGATGAGCGAGATCCCGCTCGTCGTGGTCGACGTGCAGCGTGGCGGCCCGAGCACCGGGCAGCCGACCAAGGCCGAGCAGGGCGATCTGTTGTCGGCCTGCTTCGGCGGTCACGGCGACGCGCCGAAGGTGGTCATGGCGGCCTCGACGATCGAGGACTGCTTCTACTCGGTGATCATGGCGCGCAAGATCGCAGAGACTTTCAACATGGTGGTCGTGGTGCTGACCGACGCCAGCCTGGCGACTGCTCAGCAGCCGTTCCCGCGGCCGGACTTCAACGAGCAGTGGCTCGCCCCGCCGATCGACCAGAGCGCGGTTCCGGAAGGTGCCAGCCCCTACGACTGGGATCCTCGGACCGGCCTGGCCCCCAGGTTCATTCCCGGACAGCCCAACGGCATGCACTGCCTGACCGGCCTGGCGCACGACCGTCTGAGCCACGTCGCCTACGACCCGGAGATCAACCAGGAGGGCATCCGCAACCGGAGCCTGAAGCTGGCCACGTTCCAGAAGACCTTGAAAGCCCCTGCGATCTTCGGCGACGAGGACGGCGATCTGCTGATCGTCGGCTGGGGCAGCACGCAGGGCGCCATCGAGGAGGCTGTCGAACGCCTGCGCGCGGATGGAAAGCGGGTGTCGTCCCTGCACCTGAAGTTTCTCCAGCCCATGCCCTCGGGCATGAAGGACATGTTCCGCCGGTTCGACAAGGTGATGACGGTGGAGAACACCTGGAGCGACAGCCTGGACAGCGAGTACTTCGATGAGGACAGCCGCCGCTATGCGGGCCTGGCCCTGCTCCTGCGCGCGCGGTTCCTGGTCGACGTCGACTGCTGGGGCGAGGTCAAGGGACAGTCGATCAAGCCCGGAAAAATCGTGCGGGCCGTTCTCGAGCGGCTGCCGTAACAAGAGGTGACGATCATGGGAATTCCCGTCAGCGAGTGCCTGTTGAAGCTGATGGCCGAGGGCTACACCCTCGACGACTACCGGGGCGACATACCGCCGCGCTGGTGCACCGGCTGCGGCGATAACGGCATCCTCGCGGCGGTCCAGCGACTGTGCCGCGACGAGCAGCTGCCGCCGGAACGGACCGTGTTCGTGTCGGGGATCGGCTGCTCGAGCCGGTTCCCGCACTACATGAACGCCTATGGGTTCCACGGCCTCCACGGCCGGGCCCTGCCGGTCGCCGAGGGGATCAAGCTGAGGCGGCCCGACCTCCATGTCTTCGTGTCGACCGGCGACGGGGACTGCTGCAGCATCGGCGCCGCGCACTGGATTCATGCGATCCGCTACAACATGGATATGACCGTGCTGTTGCATGACAATCAGATCTACGGTCTGACCAAGAAGCAGGCCTCGCCGACATCGCCGCGCGGCGTGAAGAGCAACACCACGCCCAGGGGCACATACCTCGATCCGCTCAATCCGCTGAGCGTTACTTTGGGGGTCGCGAACGTGTCCTTCGTTGCCCAGGCGGCCGATTGGATTCCCGAGCTGCTCTACGACATCATCTCCGAGGCCTACCACCACAAGGGCTTCTCCTTCGTGCGCATTCTGCAGAGGTGTCCCGAGTTCATGCCGCACCAGTTCGATCCCTGGGTGCAGAATCCGGACAAGATGCTTCTGCTGACGCACGAGAAGGGCGTCCAGCTCAGCGCCGGCCTCTCCAAGGTCTATCGGAAGCAAGAGGCCCACGACCCCGGCGACCTGCATCGGGCCCGGGAGATCGCCTCGCTGTCCGAACAGATCCCCGTGGGGATCCTCTACCGGGACAGCGATGTGCCCTGCTACGAGGACGTCCGCATGGTGGACCGGCTGCATACGCCCGATGTGATCAAGGGGGTGCTCGAGGAGGAGTTCGACAAGTTCACGATCTGGCCTTCGGAGTGAGTCGCGACGCTGGCCGGATCGGATGCGCCTGGAACCCCCGGGAGGAATGGCCCGCAGGCAAGGCTTCGAGGCCGGACGGAAAGAGCATGAATCGGACGACGACATGAACGGGAATCTTTCGAAGCTTACCAGCTTTCATGTGACCGGGATAAAGCCCGCCCTCGAAGCGGAAGACGCCGGGGAGCGGAGCTTTCGCCCGGCGCTCTTCGCTGGATACGGCGACTTGACGAAACTCCGGTACGACTACCCCGTGGTGCTGGTCGAGAGCGCTGCCGGTAGCAAATTCGCGCAGTCGCTCTCGGATATCGTCGACGGGATTCTGAGAGAGATCGCGCCCCAGGGCGCCGCCGGCGAACGTCTGAGGAAGCATGTCCTGAAGCTGGAGGAAGAGCTGCGGGGCCTCGTCTCGCAAAAAAACGGCGCCTCACTCCTCGATCTCTGGGACGCTGCGGAGAAAAGCCTGCTCACCCGAACCGAGAAGGCCGCCCGGGATCTGCTGCGCGATAGTCTGGGGCGTGCCCGCAACGCATTGCACGTCGACGGTGAGGTCCTCGACTGCGACGAAGCGACGCCCACTCGGTTCATCACCCGCGGCTGGAACGTGGTCCAGGCCGCCAAGATCCATGCGGTCAAGAAACGGATCGAGCACCTCGTCCTCAAGCTCTCCGACATCTTGAGGGCCGACTACATGAAGACGGAGGAGGCGCGGTCCGCGGAGATATTCAGGGCCTCCGTCGGAACCGCCTACGACGAGGCCTTCGACTTCTCCGCGATGTCCGGCATCCTGGCCAAGGAACGCGCCGGAGATCTGCTGCCGGACAGTCGCCGGCAGCGGGTACAGGCGGCGTTGACGATTCTCCAGGCGCAGAGGTTCCATGCGCCGCTGCACGACTTCGAGCAGACGGTCGTCCGGCAACCGCTCTATGATTTTGTCTTCGACAGCTGCGCGGCGGCACTCGAGGCGTTCCGGGGCCGGCTGCCCGAGATGGTCGAGGTCATCAAGGCCATGTCCATCGCGGAGCTGGAAATCCAGAACCTGTATCGGGAGTCCAGGCACGAGCCGTTTTTCGAGCGCTTCGACGAAGGGGCGCTCGGACCGGACGATCTGGCGCTGTTCCCATCCTATCTGATCTGCCTGCGCGGCGAACGCATCGACCCGGCGGAGGCCGGGCGAATCTTCGAGCTGCTCAACTCGGACCTGCCGGCGAAGATCCTGGTCCAAACGGACGACCTGTTGCGGAACCTGTCGCTCAGCGCAGGCCAGACGTCGTCGGTCGGCGGTCTGGAGCTCGGAACCATGGCCCTCGGCCTCAACAAAGCCTTTGTTCTCCAGGCTACCAATGCCAGCTTGTACAAGCAGAGAGAGCAGATCGTGAACGGGCTGAGACGCGATGGCCCCGCCTTGTTCAGCGTTTTCTCGGGCGCGATGCCGCGCGTCGCCGGCGTGACGCCCTATCTTCTGGCGGGCGCGGCGGAAGAGTCGCGCGCCTTCCCGGTCTTCGCCTACGACCCTGCCGCGAGCCCCGATTGGGCCTTGCGGTTCCGCATCGACGACAATCCGCAGGCCGAGGCCGACTGGCCGGTCCACAGGATGATGTACGAGGACCGGGATTTCCAAGGTACCTCGGAGACGGTGGCCTTCACATTCGTCGACTTCGCCCTGTGCGACGGGCGCCATGGTGCGGATCGTGTGCCGGTCGCCCGCAGCGATTGGCACGACGACATGATTCCGGTGGTCGAACATCTCGACCTGGCCGAGGGGCACGCACCGGACAAGATCCCCTATGTGCTCATGGTCGACGAGAACGACCGGCTTCAGAGGGTCGTCGTCGACGACAAACTGATCCGCGCCGCGCGTCGTTGCGGCGCCATGTGGCACAGCCTCCAAGAGCTCGGCGGGATCAACAACTCCCACGCCCGGCAGCTGCTCGACCGGGAGCGGGAGGTCTGGGAGCAGGAAAAGGGCGAGCAGCTCGCGAAGCTGGCGAAGCGCGCCGAGCCGGCCGGCGTCGCATCGCCTGCCGCCGCCGCGCCACCGCCCGCTGCGCCCGTGGAAACGACGATCGAGGTCGAGGAGGCGGCGGCCGAAGCGCCTTCGGACGAGCCCTACATCGAAACACCCCGCTGCACGACCTGCAACGAGTGCACCGAGTTGAACAGCAAGCTCTTCGCCTACGACGAGAACATGCAGGCCTATATCGCGGATCCGGACGCGGGCCCGTATCGGCAGCTGGTGGAGGCGGCCGAAAGCTGCCAGGTCAGCATCATCCATCCGGGCAAGCCGAGAAACCCGAACGAGCCGAACCTGGACGAACTGCTTGAGCGTGCGGCACCGTTCAACTGATCGCCCGTGGAGAATCCGTGACCCGCTGATCCAACGCCGAAGGGATTCACTTCGGGGGCGACTTGGTTTCCTGCCAACGCGCCAGGGCGCCGTGCGCGTTCTGTTCGGCCTCTGCGGCATAACCGGCGGCCGAGTCCGTGCGCGCGGCCAGCTCGATCACATATCCGTTGGGGTCCCTGAAATAGATCGAGTGGATGAATCCGTGGTCCGCGACGCCGCGGGTCTCGATGCCGGCTGCCTTGCCCTTCTCGAACAACCCGTGCTGGGTTTCGCGGTCGACCTCGAGCGCGATGTGGAGGTCGTAGTCGTGCTGCGCCTTGAACTCGAAGGGGCGGCCCGGCGCTTCGAAAAAGGCGAGGAACGACCCATCGCCGAGCCGATAGAAGCTGTGCAGGACGCTGGTCTTGCGGCCCGTCTTCGTCTCCGTGATTTCGAAGGCGTCTGCCAGCGGCAGACCCAGGAAGTCCTCGTAGAAGCGGCGCGTTTCCTCGGAATCGCGGCAGCGGTAAGCGTTGTGGTGCAGCCCTTTGATCATCGATCGTCGTCCTCCTCGGGCGTGGCCGGGGCCCGCCTGCGCAGGGGGCCGTTTTGGCGCCAGTCTAGACGAGACACGCCGCAAGGGACAATCACCCGCCGAACCGCGCGACATTCCCATTGTCGGCGACATGCGCGGCACGGGGCTGATGGCCTGCGTCGAATGCGTGGTCGGCCAGGAAAGCCAGGATCCGCTGATTCCGGAGCGACGCGCACTGTCAGGCGCTGGGCCCTCTCGCGCGCCCGCTGATCAACATGTGCGTGCTCTCGCCACCCCTGATCATCACCACGGCGCAGGTCGACGACCTTGTGGGCCTGCCGCGCGCCGGCATCGAACGCGCCATGGCGGACGTCCGCCGCGAAGGTCTCTGGGAGGGCTGAACGTAAGGCCGCGCCGCTCATTCTTGACTTGTGTCAATGCCGGGGATGGCGGTGCGGTGCATTCTTGGTTTACCGGTGGCCGGAGGTCGCCGGCGGAGTCAACCATCGCGCCGATGCACCTGTGACGAACGAGCCAAACCGCGGGACACCGTCCCTGTCGCCCGTCCTGCTGGCCGGGTTCGCGTTGCGTCCGTTGCCGCTGGTCCTCCTGCAACCGGCCTTGGATCTCGCGATGAGTTTGATGCGGCGGCGGCACTCGGACGTCTTCGAACGCCTGGATGCTCTGGAGAACGCATCCTTCCTGATCGACCCCGTGGACCTGCCGTTCTGTTTCACGCTGCGCCTGGGCCCGGCTGCGCCGCGCCTCTGGGCGGTCGGGACGGGGGGCGACATGGAGTCGCCCAGCGCCGTCCTCCGCGGCCCGCTCCTGGTGCTTATCCGGCTGCTCGAGGGGCGCATGGACGGCGACGCGGCGTTCTTTTCCCGCGACCTCGCGGTCGAGGGTGACATGGAGGCCGTGTTGACCTTGCGTAATGCGGTCGACAGCGGCGGGATCGACCTCGCCGAGGACCTACTGTCGCTTTTCGGTCCCATGAACGGGCCGGCTAGGCGGGCGCTCGGCGTGGCGGAGGCGCTTTTCGCGCGCGCCGAACGGGACCTTGAATCGGTCCGGGCGGCCTTTGTCGCCTCCGTGGAGGGGCGATGCGATGCGCAGACCGCGCGGCTGCGCGATTTGGAAGACGACCTGGCGGACCTGCGTACCCGGATGCCGCGCGCGAATGCGGCCGGCAAGCGCGCTGCCAAACCCGGGGCCGCTCGGCTGTGAGCGGAACGCCCTTGGAGCTGGTCTGTCCGGCGGGAACGCCCGGCGCCCTTCGCGCGGCGGTGGACGCGGGCGCGGACGTGGTCTACCTGGGCTTCCGCGACGAGACCAACGCACGCAACTTCCCGGGCCTCAACTTCAGCCGCCCGGAGCTGCGCGACGGCTTGGCTTACGCGCACGAGCGCGGCTGCAGGATCTATGTCGCCGTCAACACCTTCGCCGCCGCCGGCAATCCGGATCCCTGGCACCGGGCGGTGGACGATGCGGCGGAGCTGGGAGCGGACGCGCTGATCCTGGCCGATATCGGCCTGCTGGACTACGCCCGGCGCCGGCATCCGGAGACGCGGCGCCATCTCTCCGTGCAGGCCTCGGCCTCCAATCCCACCGCCATCGCTTACTATCACGAGGCTTTCGGCGTGCAGCGGGTGGTGCTGCCGCGGGTCCTGACCGTGACGGAGATCGCCCGGCTCAACGCGCAGATCCCGGTGGAGACCGAGGTCTTCGCCTTCGGCGGCATGTGCGTCATGGCCGAGGGGCGCTGCGTGCTCTCCGCCTATGCCACAGGGCGCTCGCCCAACATGAACGGTGTCTGCTCCCCGGCCAGCCACGTCCGCTATGAGCAACTGGGCGGCCGGATGGTTTCGCGCCTCGGCCGCTTCACAATAAACCAGTTCCCGGACGGCGAGCCGGCGGGCTATCCGACCCTGTGCAAGGGCCGCTTCGTCGCCGGCGGCTGCGCCGGCTACCTGTTCGAGGAGCCGACTTCCCTGGATGCGAGCACCGTCCTGCCGGAGCTCATGGCCGCCGGCGTGCGGGCTCTGAAGATCGAGGGCCGGCAGCGCGGTCGCGCCTATATTGCCGAGGTCGTCGCGGCCTTCCGGCGCGCGGTCGACGCGGCGGCGCGCGGCGATCCCGTGCCCCCACTCGGCCTCGGCGGCATGACCGAAGGCCTGCGCGAGACGACCGGCGCTTACGCGAAGACCTGGCGATGAGGACGGCGATGGTGCCTGCGGCCAAACTGACCCTCGGTCCGGTGCTCTACAACTGGCCGGCCGAGGTCAAGCGCGACTTCTACTTTCGGATCGCCGACGAGGCCGCCGTCGATGTCGTCTATCTCGGCGAGGTGGTCTGCTCCAAGCGCTCGTCCTTCTTCGAGCCCTATGTCCCCGAAGTGAGCGAGCGTTTGGCGCGCGCCGGCAAGGAAGTCGTACATTCGACCTTGGCGCTGATCATGAACGAGCGCGAGATGGAGGCGGTGCGCGCGCTGACCGCGGCGCCGGACTTGCGGGTCGAGGCCAACGACATCTCGGGCGCCGCGCTCCTGGCCGGCCGGCCGCACGTCATCGGCCCCTTCGTCAACGTCTACAACGAAGGCACCCTAGAGGTCCTGGTGCGGGGCGGCGCGGACCGCGTCGTGCTGCCCTGCGAGTTGCCGGCGGGCTCGCTCGAGGTCCTCGGCCGGGCGGCCGGGAACGCCGAGCTCGAGATCCAGGTTTTCGGCCGGCTGCCGCTCGCACTCTCAGCCCGCTGCTACCATGCCCGCGCCCACGACCTGCACAAGGACGGCTGCCGCTACGTCTGCGAGGAGGACCCGGACGGCATGGCCCTCGAGACCCTGGAAGGCGACGGCTTCCTCGCCGTCAACGGCACGCAAACCTTGTCCCATAGTCTCTGCTGCCTGCTGCGCGAGCTCGAGGCGCTTCGGGACCTGGGCATCGGCTGTTTCCGCCTGTGGCCACAGTCCGTCGACATGGTCGCGGTCGCCGGGATCTTTCGGGGCGTCCTGGATGGCCGCGACGACGCGGCCGAGGCCGAGGCTCGGCTCGGCGAGCTGGCCGACATCGCGCCCTTCTCGAATGGGTTCTACCACGGCCGCGAAGGCGCCGATCTGGTCGCGGGCGGGACTTTCTCTCCAGTTGGATAGGGGGCCAAAAGTTGCAATGTGGTCGGACAGACCCTGTTCTACCGACCGTTGTCCCGGCCGCGGGGTCGGCGCTCAGCCGGCGCCGAAGACCTTCTTCAGCAGATCCGTTGTGCGGGCCGCCGGGTCGCTGCGAATCGCGGCCTCCTCCTTGGCGATATAGAAGAATATGCCGTCGAGCGCCTTGCCCACCACGTAAGCCGTCAGGTCGGCCTTGACGTCGGGCACGAATGGGATCGCCTCGTAACGGCCCATCATCTCGTCGTAGGAGCGGACCGCGCCGACCTCGGAGAGGCTCTTGTCGACGACCGGGGTCATGCGCTCGGCCAGCGGCGGCGACATCTTATCCTTGAAGTACTGCGTGGCGGCGTCGTCGGGCCCCTTGTAGATCTTCTCGGCGTCGTCCAGCGTCATCTCGCTGATTGCCCGCAGGAACAGCGCCTTGGCCTCGGGCGCCGCGGCCTCGGCGCCCCGGTTCAGCTTGACCTCCAGATCGTCGCCCAGCTCCGCCATGCCGACGCGCTTCAGCATGGACTGGACGTCCTTTAGCACGCCGGGCAGGGGGATATGGATCTCGGGGTCGGCGTTGAATCCGTCCGGCGCGCCGACCTGCCGCACCACCCGTTCCGATCCGACTTTGAGCGCCTCGCGCAGGCCGGCCGCGATCTGGTCGCCGCCCAGGGCCTCGGAGCCGGGCAGCGACTTTCCGTAGTCGCCGAGGGTCTCCTTCGCCTTGTCGAACAGGCTGCCCTGGCCCAGCGCGCCACTGCTTGCCGCCAGCGACAGCAGGGCGGCCACGGCAAGCAGGCCAATCCTTGTGTTGGTCGAGCCCAACATTTTCCGGTCCCTTTCGGTTTTGCCGGCCACGCCGGTCGCCTACCCGCGCATCGGATCCTGGTTCCTGTGGCTAAAGTAGATGGAATTGCTCGATGTCTCAACCACCCGAAGCCCGAGAAAGGCGCGGGTGGCGCGGGTGGCGATTCCGGACACCGCGCGCCCGTCGCCTCGGTCGGCTCCGGTGTGCTGTCAGCGTGGCATGGCTCGTCGGGCCGGGGGTGGTTGCCTTAACCAGGCGATCGGATGATGATGGCTGCGGAACCCGGGGCTGAAGACATCGCATGAGGGGGCGCCATGCCGGGCAAGCTGCTCGACATCATCATCAAGCTGCTGGTGGCCTCACTCGGTGTGGGGTTCGTGCTTTCGCTTTTCGACGTCAACCCTTGGGCCTATGTCGGACGGCTCGGCCCCTTGTCGCAGGACGCGGTCGACCTGGGCACGCGGCTGTTCCGTTGGGCCTGGACCTTCGTGATCCGTGGCGCCGCCGTCATCGTGCCGCTCTGGCTGATCTACGTTTTGCTCACCTACCTGCGCCGCCGGTGACGCGCGGCGGCGGGTGGAACGGCGGGTGGCGCCCGTGCGCCCGGGTCCGCCTCAACCCTTGCCGTTAGGCTCCGTCGGGCGTTGCGAGGCCTTCGCCGCCAGACTCCGGCACAGCTGGCTCACCGCCTCTTGGTGCCGTTCGTCTTCGATGTGCGAAAAATTGCGCGAGACTTCCAGGCACAGACGCTGCCGTCCGGTAAGTCGTGTCTCGCCACCGTTTTCGAGCCCTTCGAAGAAGTAGCTGACGTCGGCTCCCAGGACCCGGGCAATCTCGTAGAGCCGGCCGGCCGAGACGCGGTTGATGCCCCGTTCGTACTTGTGGGCTTGTTGATAGGTGACGCCGATCATCTCGGCGAGCTGCTGCTGAGTCAGGCCGAGTTGAGTGCGCAACTGGCGGATCTTCAGGCCGACATGCCGTTCGACCTGCTGATATTCGGGAGGAGATTTTTTCACAGGTTCGACCACAGTAGTTGCCAAGGTTGTATTCAGCCTTCTCAAGCCAATCTATTAGATCAGATTCTGATTTAAATGCAATAAAAATGTATAGTTAAATCGATGAATTAATATAACATACGAAGGCATAAATACGCGTACTTTTTATCATCGTACAATATTTGTTTAGTTAATTTATTTATTAAAGTACATATTATGAAGTCTATACTGGCTTCTTGACTCTCTGGTCCGCTGCACAATTCGTCGCTGGCATGCAGAGGTGATCGGCCTTTGCAATCACGGAGATCCGAGCGGACCAAGTCGCTACCGTACGGCTTCGAACATCGGGGTGCCGGCCGGCGGGGCATACGAACCCACCCTGCCGAGCAGTGCGGAGCGGATCAGGCGATCAGCCGGAATAGCGTCGCGCCGGTTGGGTAGAGGGCGGGCTCGCCGCCTGCCCGGCGATAGGCATCGCTGCCCAGAACCGCGCCGTCGCGATGATCCGGCAGTCCAGAGGACGGGCCGCCGCCCCAGGCTTGGTTCAAGACCTGAGCCACGAAACCGGCCGAGGTGCCGGACGGCCGCCCCGCAACTGCGGCCTCGAGGTGCGGGTTTGATGCCCGTCGATCGGCCCTAGGCACCGGGTCGCGGTCGGAACGGCCAAGTTCATGGCGCCGGGCGGGCGCAGGGAATCGGTGCGGTGCCTTCTCAAGCGGTGCGGGCTTCCGAGTCGTCGCAATTTCCTGCACCGGTGCGCCAGGTCGGGCGGCGCGGGAGGGCGGCAACGGCCCTGATAGGGGCGTCAATTCGGATGGGTTACTCATATCAACAGGACCATTGCAGGAAGCATTTAACATCATATAAAATTTTATATGTATTGCGACCATTAAATGAAAATTCCAGGAATCCGCTGAATTTTGTGTTAACTATATCGATTAACCAGACGAAAGGCGACCATTAATCGTTTATTGTTTTGCTTGATGCAAAGTTTTCCTTTGTCATGTTAATAATAAAGATCATATTTATGACGGATTTCAGAATTTGTTAATAGTCATCTGTGTATCGTCTTTTCAAGGCTGCCGCACAAAGGCCGGCCAACGAGCAGGGCTCCTCGGTCAGAGAGCCCGCACTTCAGGTAGGAGAGCCCGGCCGTGCTACGGTCCGCCAAGCGGGAAGACAGTCTATCCGAGTTGGCTGGTATCTTAACCGCCATAGAGGCTGCGGGCGACGTTCTCTACGACTGGGATCTGGCGACCGATCGCCTCCAGTGGGCCGGGGCGGCCGGCGGCCTGTTCGGTGAAATACCGCAAGACGTCCCTCAAAGCGGTGACGAAATCAACGGCTGCATCAATCCCGAGGATGTGCCGCGGCGAATGAACGCGCTTTCGGCGCACTTCACCGGGGCTGCAGAATACGATTGCGAGTACCGGATCCGCAGCGAGGGGGGCGGGTTCCAATGGGTGCATGACCGGGGCGCGGCGGAATTCTCGGCGACGGGGACCCCGGTGCGAATGGTCGGGGTGCTACGCCTGGTGACGCGGCGCAAACAGCACGAGGCACGCCTCGAGTATCTCGCGAACTTCGATGGCCTGACCGGACATTTCAACAAACTGCGCCTGCGCGAGGCGCTCGAGCAGGCCCTGGCCCAAGGCCTCCGGTTCGGCCAGGACGGCGCCTTCCTGGCGCTCGGGTTGGACCAAATGGGCAGGATCAACGCCGCCTACGGCCACGAGGCGGGCGACCGGGTCCTATTCGACATTGCCCAGCGCCTCGACCGCTCCCTGCGCAGCGTGGACGTAATCGGGCGCCTGGACAGCGACCGCTTTGGGATCGTGCTGACGGCCTGCGGAGACCAACGAGCCCACCGGGCGGCCGAACGGGTGCTCCAAACCGTGCGCCAAGCGCCGGTCAAGATCGGCGGCCGACAGGTCCACGTCTCGGCCTCCGTCGGAGTCGTGCTCTTTCCGGCCCATGCCAGAACCTCGTTCGACGTGATCACCAAGGCCGAGGGTGCGCTCATGGCCGCCAAGGCGGCCGGCCGCGACTGCATCAGGGTCTATGAAATGACCGAGGAGCAGCGCCGCGGGCACCTCGACAACATGGCGGTCGGCGAGGAGGTCAAGTTGGCCATCAAGGACAACCGGCTCAGCTTCGCCTACCAGCCGGTGGTCGACGCCGGCAGCGAGCAAGTGCGCTTCTACGAGTGCCTGCTGCGCATGCGCACGCCCGGTGGCGCGCTGGTTTCGGCCGACCGGTTCGTGCCGGTGGTCGAGCAACTCGGACTGATGCGCAACCTCGACCGGCGGGCACTCGATCTGGCGATCCACGACCTCGAAACCTATCCGGAAATCGAGCTGGCCCTGAACATCTCGGGCTTGACCGCCGCCGACCGCTCCTGGCTGCGTACGCTCGTCGCGCGCCTCAAGGGCCGGCCCGAGCTGGCGCGGC
>CAMYMY010000058.1 GCA_947259625.1 uncultured Kiloniellales bacterium
TTGTCGGCCGGCCCCGAGCCGTCCGTGGGAACCAGAATCTTCTCCATTGTGACCGCCTTCCTGCCCCTGCCCCCCGCATGACTTTACTTCGCTACCAGGGCGAGGGTATCGGTTCATTGACTTGTGTCAAATTCGGCCCGGTACCGGGGGCCGATTACAGCGACGCCGCCGCCCGGGCGGCCTGGTCGTAGAGGCCGGAGAGGGCGCGCAGCAGGTCGGCGGCCGCGCCGACCTGCTGGTTGAGCTGGTCGCGCCGGCCGCCCGAGAAGGCCTCGTAGGCGGCGGTCAGGCAGGCCTCGCGCACCTGACGGTAGCGCTCGCAGGCGGCGCGTCCGGCCGGGCTGGCGGCATAGAAGGTCTCCTTGCCGCTCTTGGCCGCGCTCACCAGGCCCAGGCGCAGCAGCTTCTTGAGGGCGTAGGTGACGGTATGGGAGTCCTCCACGTTCAGCACGAAACAGATATCCGCCAGCTTCTTGTCGCGCCCGCGGTGATTGACCGAATGCAGCACCAGCACGTCGAGCGGCCCCAGATCGCCCTCGCCGGCCGCCGCCATGCAGCGCACGATCCAGCGCTCGAAGGCGTTGCCCGCGATGATCAGGCCGAACTCGAGCTCGCTCAGCTCGGCCGCCCGTTCCGAGACCAAATGGGCCGAGGATACGATCGCCCGGCCGCGCTTGTCGTCGCCGCTCATGTTCCGCCCTCCGAAGCCGGCGCGCCGTAGCCGCCCCCGCCCGGGGTTTCGACCACGAAGACGTCGCCCGCGCCCATTTCGGCCGTGTCGGTGCCCGTGAGATCCTCGCGCGTGCCGTCGGCCCGCTCCACCCAGTTGCGGCCGAGCGCACCAGGCCTGCCCCCGGCCACGCCGAAAGGCGCGACCTTGCGGTGACTGGACAGGATCGCAGCGGTCATGGGCTCGAGGAACCGGAGCCGCCGGCGCGCCCCGTCGCCGCCCCGATGCCCGCCCCGGTGCCCGCCCTCGCCGCCCGAACCCTTGCGGATCTCGAAGCTCTCGAGCAGCACCGGGAAGCGCCACTCGAGCACTTCGGGGTCGGTCAGGCGCGAGTTGGTCATATGCGTGTGGACTGCGTCCGTGCCGTCGAAGTCCGGCCCGGCGCCCGAGCCGCCGCAGATCGTCTCGTAGTACTGATAGCGATCGTTGCCGAAGGTCAGGTTGTTCATCGTGCCCTGGGCGCCCGCCAGCACGCCGAGCGCGCCATACAGCGTGTCGGTGATGATCTGGCTGGTCTCGACATTGCCGGCGACCACCGCGGCCGGATAGCGCGGGTTGAGCATGCAGCCTTCGGGAATGATGATCTCGAGCGGCTTGAGGCAGCCCTCGTTCATCGGGATCACGTCGTCGACCAACGTGCGGAACACATAAAGCACCGCGGCCCTGCAGACCGCGGAGGGGGCGTTGAAGTTGTTCGGCTGTTGCACGGAGGTGCCGCCGAAATCCACCACCGCGCTGCGCGCCGACTTGTCGATGCGGATCGACACCGACACCTCCGCGCCGCTGTCGAGGGCATAGGTGAAGCTGCCGTCCTTGAGCACGTCGAGCACCCGGCGCACCTGCTCCTCGGCGTTGTCTTGTACGTGTCCCATATACGCGTGGACCACGTCCAGGCCGAAGTGCGCGATCATGCGCCGCAGCTCCTGCACGCCTTTCTCGTTGGCGGCGATCTGCGCCTTGAGGTCGGCCAGGTTCTGGGCCGGGTTGCGCGCCGGATAAGGACCGGACGCCAAGAGATCAAGGATCTCACGTTCCCGAAAACGGCCCTTGTCGATCAGCACGAAGTTGTCGATCAGGACGCCCTCCTCCTCGACCGTCGTGCTGTGCGGCGGCATGGACCCGGGCGTGATGCCGCCGATGTCCGCGTGGTGGCCGCGGCTCGCCACGAAGAACAGGATGCCCTCGCCGGCCGCGTCGAAGACCGGCGTGATCACGGTGATGTCCGGCAGGTGGGTGCCGCCGTTGTAGGGCGCGTTCAATACGTACACGTCGCCCGGGGCCATGGTCCCGGCCCGCTCGCGGATCACCGTACGGATGCTTTCGCTCATAGAGCCCAGGTGCACGGGCATGTGCGGCGCATTGGCGACCAAATGGCCCTCGGGCGTGAAGATCGCGCAGGAAAAGTCGAGCCTTTCCTTGATGTTGACCGAATAGGCCGTGTTCTCCAAGGTCGAGCCCATCTGCTCGGCGATCGACATGAACAGGTTGTTGAAGATCTCGAGCATGACCGGGTCGACCTCGGTGCCGACGGCGGCCGTACGTTCCAGAGGCACGAAGCGCGTCAATACCAGATGATTGCGCGCGGTCAACTCCCCACGCCAGCCGGGTTCGATCACCGTCGTGCTCGTTGGCTCGATCACGATCGCCGGGCCGTCGATCCTGTCGCCGGGCAGAAGGTCGGCACGGTCGAGGACCGGCGTGTCCCGCCAGCGGCCCGAAACGTACATGCGTACAGTGGCGCGGGGCGAGAGCGGCTGGCTGCGCGGCGCGGCCTCCAGCGGCCGATCCTCCACGGTGTCGGTCCCGCCGATCACCTCGGCGGAGACCGCCTCGACCGTCAGGCTCTTGCCGGCCATGACGAAGCCGTAGCGCTGCTCGTGCTGCGCCTCGAAACCGGCGACCACCTGCTCCAGCGGGCCGAAATCGACTTCCATGGCGGTATCCGTGCCCTCGTAGCGCAGATGCAGCTTGCGGACCACGCCGAGCCGCTCTTCGGCGATGCCCTGGGCGCGCATCTCGGCCCGGCCCGCCTCGGCCATCTCTTCCAGCCCCGCGGCCAGTTCGTCCATCACGCTGGCTTCCAGGCGGCTTTCTACCGCGCGTTCGCGCAGCGTCCGCAGGTCCGCCAACCCCATGCCGTAGGCCGAAAGCACGCCGGCGAAGGGATGCAGGAAGATTCGAGTCATGCCCAGCGTGTCGGCGATGTCGCAGGCGTGCTGGCCGCCGGCCCCGCCGAAGCAACAGAGCGTGTACTCCGTCACGTCGTAGCCGCGCTGGGTCGAGATCTTCTTGATCGCGTTGGCCATGTTCTCGATGGCGATCCGGCGGAACCCCTCGGCGACCTCCTCGGGTGTGCGTGTGTCGCCCGCCGTGGTCTGGATCTCCCGGGCCAGTGTGGCAAACTTATCACGCACGGTACCGGCGTCGAGAGGCTCGTCGCCGCCCGGCCCGAACACACGGGGGAAGAAGTCCGGCACGACGCGGCCCAGCATGACGTTGGCGTCGGTCACCGCCAAGGGCCCGCCGCGCCGATAGCACGCCGGCCCCGGATTGGCGCCGGCCGAATCCGGCCCGACCCGGTAGCGCGCACCGTCGAAATGCAGGATCGAACCGCCGCCCGCAGCCACGGTGTGGATCCGCATCATCGGCGCGCGCATACGTACACCTGCGACCTGGGTCTCGAAGGCACGCTCGTACGCGCCGTCGTAATGCGCCACGTCGGTCGAGGTGCCGCCCATGTCGAAGGTAATGATCCTATCGAAGCCGCCCATGGCAGACGTACGTACGGCACCGACGATGCCGCCGGCCGGGCCGGACAGGATCGAGTCCTTGCCCTGAAAGCGCCGGGCGTCGGTCAGTCCGCCGTTGGACTGCATGAACATCAGGCGCGTATCGCCCAGCTGGCCGGCCACCTGATCCACGTAACGCCGCAGGATCGGCGAGAGGTAGGCGTCGACCACGGTGGTGTCGCCGCGCGAAACCAGTTTCATGAGCGGGCTGACCTCGTGGCTGACTGAAACCTGGGTGAAGCCGAGATCGCGTGCCAGGGCCGCCACCCGGCGCTCGTGCGCGGGATAGCGGTAGCCGTGCATGAAGACGACCGCCGCCGAGCGGATGCCGGCCTCGAAGGCCGCCTCCAGGTCCCGCCGCGCGGCCTCCAGGTCGGGCGCCTCCAGCACTTCGCCCCCGGCGCCCACGCGCTCGCGCACCTCGACCACGCGCTCGTAGAGGAGCTCCGGCAATTCGATCCGGCGGACGAAGAGTTCGGGCCGGTTCTGATAGGCGATCCGGAGCGCGTCGCGGAACCCCCTGGTGACGACGAGCACAGTCCGCTCGCCCTTGCGCTCGAGCAGCGCGTTGGTCGCCACCGTGGTGCCCATCTTGACAGCCTCGGCGGCGCCGGCTGGAATCATGGCATCTCCTGCCAGGCCCAGCAGCTCGCGGATGCCCTGGAGCGCCGCGTCCGGGTAGCGCTCGGGGTTCTCCGAGAGCAGCTTGTGGGTGACCAGACCGCCGTCCGGCCGCCGGGCCACCACGTCGGTGAAGGTGCCGCCCCGGTCGACCCAGAACTGCCAGCCGCCGCCGAAACTCCCTGACGCTCCGAATTCTTCCAGCATCTCCGCCCCCAACCCTATCGTTTATCGATACGAAGGTAGTTTATTGATAAATTATCTGCATTTTGTCAATGAATTCCAGCAGCGCGACCACCTCTTTCGATTGCGCCTCAGCAGCGAATCGGTGCATTTCTTCAACGGCTGTTCATCGAGGATCAACGATCATGGCCATTGCCGACGCTCTCGACTTCGACGTTGATGAAGTCCTGTTCGATCTTGCCGAACATGACGGCTTTCCGCGAAAGGCCCTGGAGTGGGCCATCGCAAACCGGGAGGCCGTAACGCCGGGCTTGCTGGAAACGGTCGAAGCCTACGTGAACGGGCCCGACCTCGACGGCGACGACGGGGACGCCATCTTCTTCATCGTCCACCTTTTGGCCCAGTTTCGCGAAAAGAGGGCCTATCGGCCCTTGATGCGGCTTTTCTCGCTCGATTCGGCCCGGCTCTACCGCATCCTGGGCGATGTCACGACGGAGACGCTGCCGAGCATCGCGATCAGCGTCTTCGACGGCGATCCCAGACCCATTCAGGAGGTCATCGAAAACGCCGACTCCGACGACTACGTCAGATCGGGCCTCTTCGAGGCCCTGGCCTTCCTGGTCAAGGAGGGCAAGATCGATCTCGAGGAATTCAAAAAGTACCTGCTTCGGGCCTATGCCGACTTGCGGCCCCAAGGAGAGAGCCATGTCTGGGTCGGCTGGCAGAGCGCGATATCGATGCTCGGCCTGACCGGGTTTACCGAGCTCGTCCGCAAGGCCTTCGCGTCGGGAATGATCCATCCTGGAATCATGCGGTTCCACCACTTTCAGGGGGATGTGCGGGCGGCTGCTAGGGACCCGGAGAGCTATAAGGTTTCGGCATGTGTGCCGCTCGGATACCTCGACGATGCGATCGGCGAAATGGAATCCTGGGCGGCATTCTCGGACGCGCCATCGGATCGCCTCGAACGCGAGCCCTGGGAACCGGCCATTTCGGATTTTCTGACGGACGAGCCCTACGTCAATCCGATTCGCGACGTGGGCCGAAACGACCCTTGCCCCTGCGGCAGCGGCAGGAAATTCAAGAAGTGCTGTCTTCAGTGACACTTGGTCTGTACGACAATCGAGACTACTCGACGCCGGGTTGAACGAGCACAGGCCGGCTCACTCTTCCAGGTTTCGGCGCGCGACCTCGTACCAGTCCCGCTGGCTTCGGAAATATGTCTTGCTCGCCCGTTCGACCGATTTCACGACCTCGCGGAAGATCGCCTTGGCCTCGTCGACCCGGCCGGTCTTCTGGAGCAACAGGGCGTATCGGCAGCGCGCTTCCTCGCCGGCGAAGTAGCCCGTGACGGCCTCGTATTCGTAGATCGCACGCTCGACGTTGCCCTGGCCTTCCAAGGCACGCCCATAGAGCAGGTGGCCTTCGGGCGATCTGAGATCGGGGTGGGCAGCGCGCAGTTGGTCCAGGGTCTCGCAGGTGCCGGCAAAATCCTTCGTGCCGAACCGGGCCCGGGCCAACGCGAGCATAAGCGCCGGGTCGTCCTCATGGACCCCGGTCAGGCAGCTCTCGAGAAGCCGAACGGCATCGCCATAGCGCTCCCGGCGCAGGCATTCCTTGGCCAGGGCCAGTTTGTTCTCGACGCTCTCTACCCGGTCGAGGTTGTCGACCAGTTCGCGAAAGTCCCTGTCCGGATCGACGACCGCGCCGACATCCCTCACCGCCTGCTTCGCGGCCCGGCTGTGGCGCAGGTCCGGCAGAATCTCGACGAGGAAGTAGGCGGCACTGCCCGCCAGCGGCAGCAGCACGATGAGATAGAGCCACATCATGGGCCGGCCGGTTCTGACCACATGAACCGCGCAGAGGACCTGCAGGCCGACGGTGACAAGGAAGATGATGGGCATGGGTCTGGACTCCCGCGCTCGCACCGAGGCCCGACAGGCCGCATGTTCTTAGGCGAAGTTGCAACACGCCCAGCGATAGCACGTTCTTGGTTAAGATACGGACAACGGACCCGTTCGTGGCAGCCACCCGGGGCCGCCGGGCAAAGCCGCATCCTTGCCTGCCCCGGCAGTAACCCCATATGGAATACTCGCGGCCCGACCCATAGCGACAGATCGGTGTCACAGGGACGCGTTTACCCCGCGTCAGTCCCGGAGTGGTAAGCTACGGCCCATGGCGATCGTGACGAAGCTTCTGCTGATCACCCTGCTGGTCCTGCTGGCCGGCCCGGTCGTGGCGGCCCTCACCGGCATGGCCAATCTCCGTGGCGACTGGCGCACCGCCAGCCGGGACAGCGCCGGGATCGCGCCCGATCCGGCCAAACTGCGCGAGCCCCTGGTGCAGGTCTACGGCGCGCGCGCCTTCGGCTGGCGCGGCGCCTTGGCCGTTCATACCTGGATCGCGGTCAAGCGCCGGAACGCCGAGGCCTACACGATCTACGAAGTGATCGGCTGGCGCCATTGGCACGGGCAGAACCCGCTCGTCGAGCGCCGCGACCGCCACCCGGACCGGCGGTGGTACGGCGCCCGGCCCGAGGTCTACCTGGAGCGGCGCGGCGAGGGGGTCGAGGCCGTGATCGACCGAATCGAGGCAGCGGTCGCCGGCTATCCCTTCCAGGGCGTCTACCGCACCTGGCCGGGCCCCAACTCAAATACTTTCACGGCCTATGTCGGCCGGGCGGTGCCCGACCTGCGCCTCGACCTGCCGCCGACTGCCATCGGCAAGGACTATCTAGGCGATACCACCTTCGCCGGCCCCAGTCCCAGCGGCACCGGGTACCAGGTCTCTCTGTTCGGCGCCCTGGGCCTTCTGGCCGCGGTGGAGGAGGGGCTCGAGATCAACCTGTTGGGCCTGACCCTGGGCATCGACCCCTTCGACCTGGCCCTCAAGCTGCCGGGCATCGGACGCCTAGCGCCCGGCGCCAGCTAGACCGGGGACCGGCGGCGCACTTGCCGCCGGCGCGGCGACGTGAAATAAGCGGGGACAACCAAGGGTTCTATTCCACCAGGCGCATGACATGAGCATTTGGGGCAAAGTCGTCGGCGGCGCGGCCGGTTTCGCGCTCGGCGGGCCGCTGGGCGCGCTCCTTGGCGGCTTGGCCGGCCACGCGGTCGACAAGATGCGCGAAAGCACGCAAGGCCAGGAACCCGACGACGCCACAAAGAAAGTCGCCTTCACCATCGGGGTGATCGTCCTCGGCGCCAAGATGGCCAAGGCCGACGGCGTGGTGACCCGCGACGAGATCGGCGCCTTCAAGGAAGTCTTCCGCATTCCGCGGGAGGAGATGAAGAACGTCGGGCGGCTGTTCGACCAGGCCCGCAAGGACGTCCGCGGCTTCGAGCCCTATGCGCGCCAGCTCGGCCGTATGTTCCGGGACAATCCGGCGGTCCTGGAAGAGCTGCTCGAGGGTCTGTTCCACATCGCCCGGGCCGACGGCAAGGTTACCGCCGACGAGCTGGACTACCTCCACCAACTGGCCCGAATCTTCGGCCTGGACCCGGAGCGCTGGGAACGCCTGCGCGCCGAGAACCTCGAACCGGGCGATGGCGATCCTTACGGCGTTCTGGGCGTGCCGCGGGACGCCAGCGATGCCGAGATCAAGGCCGCGCACCGCAAGCTCGTGCTCGAAAATCACCCGGACAAGCTGGTCGCACAAGGCATGCCGCCGGAGTTCGTCGAGTTGGCCAACGAAAGGTTGGCGACGATCAACGCCGCCCATGACCAGATCCGCAAAGCGCGCGGCCTCGACTGACCCATGGCGCCGCCGGCCCCTCTCGTCGCGCTGCGCGACGCGGCGCTCGGGTTCGGCGGGCGTCCGTTGTTCGAGGGCCTCTCGCTCGGCCTGACGCGCGGCGAGAAGGCCTGCCTGGTGGGCCGCAACGGCAGCGGCAAATCGAGCCTTCTGAAGGCATTGGCCGGCGCGCTGGCGTTGGACGCGGGCGAGCGCTTCCTGCAGCCCGGCGCCGCCGTGGCCTATCTGCCGCAGGACCCTGTCCTGGAAGCCGGCCGGAGCGTCGCCGACTACGTCGCCGGCGGCCTGCCGGCAGAGGAGGCAGACCGGCGCCACCGGACGGCGGCGGTGCTGGCGCGCCTCGATCTCGAAGGCGGCCGCGACCTCGGCACGCTCTCGGGCGGCGAGGGACGGCGCGCGGCGCTGGCCCGGGCCCTGGTCAGCGATCCGCAGGTGCTGCTGCTCGACGAGCCGACCAACCATCTCGACCTGCCGACCATCGAGTGGCTGGAGCGGGAGCTGGCGCGCTTCGCCGGCGCGCTGCTGGTGGTCAGCCACGACCGCGCCTTCCTGGCCAGGGTCTCGCGGGTCACCTATTGGCTCGACCGCGGCGCCATCCGGCGGCTCGACAAGGGCTATGCCCACTTCGAGGACTGGGCCGAGGCCGAGGCCGAGCGCGAGGCGGGCGAGCTGCATCGGCTGGACCGGAAGATCGTGCGCGAGCAGCGCTGGCTGGCGCGCGGCGTGACCGCCCGGCGCAAACGCAACCAGGGCCGTTTGGCCCGGCTGGGCGAGCTGCGCCGGAAGCGCGCCGAATGGCTGAAGGCGCCCGGCCAGGCGAAGCTGAGCGCGCTGGCCGCCGACCGGAGCGGCGGCATGGTCATCGAGGCCAAGCACCTGGCCAAGTCCTTCCCGCGGGCCGACGGCGGCGAAAGCGTCATCGTGCGCGATTTCTCGACGCGGATCCGGCGCGGCGATCGGATCGGCGTCATCGGCCCGAACGGCGCCGGCAAGACCACGCTGGTGCGCCTGCTGACCGGCGAGCTGAAACCGGACGTCGGAACGCTGAAGCTCGGCAGCAACCTGGCGCCGCTCTATTTCGACCAGCGCCGGGAGAGTCTGGATCCCGAGGCCACTCTTTGGCATACCCTGGTGCCGGGCGGCGGCGACTCCCTCATGGTCGGCGAGCGCCAACGCCACGTGGTCGCCTACCTGCGCGATTTCCTGTTCGAGGACGCCCAGGCGCGCCAGCCGGTGAAAAGCCTGTCCGGCGGCGAAAAGAACCGCCTGCTGCTGGCCCGCCTTTTCGCCAGGCCGAGCAACCTGCTGGTGCTCGACGAGCCGACCAACGACCTGGACCTGGAGACCCTCGACCTGCTGCTCGAGGTGCTGGACGGATACAAAGGGACGCTCCTGCTGGTCAGCCACGACCGGGACTTCCTCGACCGCCTGGTGACCGGGGTGATCGCGCTGGAGGGCGACGGGCGGGTGCAGGAGGCGGTCGGCGGCTATGGCGATTACCTGAAGCAGAGCGAGAGCGCCCCGGCGCCGGACAGGGCCAAGGGCAAGGCCGCGGCGCCGAAGGTGGAGCGGCCGCGGGCCGGCGGCGGCAAGTTGAGCTACCGCGAGCAGCGCGAGCTGGAGCGCCTGCCCGACCAGATCGACCGGCTGACCGGCGAGATCACGGAGCTGGAGGGGCGATTGGCCGACCCCGGCGTCTACGGCCGAGACCCCGCCGCCTTCGAGGCGGCGGCTGCTCGGCTCGAGGCGGCCCGCAGCGAGCGCGAGACCGCCGAGGCGCGGTGGCTGGAGCTGGAGGAAAAGCGCGAGGCCCTTGCCGACGCGCCGCGGGAACGCGCATGACCCTCGAGCTGCGGCCGCTGCATATCGCCGTCATCGTCGGCGTGATGGCGATCTGGGGGCTGAACTTCGCGGTGGCCAAGATCGGCCTGCAGCAGCTTCCACCGATCCTGATGGTGGCCCTGCGTTTCGGCCTGGTGGCGCTGCTGCTGGGTCCCTTCGCGAAGCCGCCCAAAGGCCGCTGGCGCGCGGTCTTCCTGATCTCGGTCACTCTGGGCCTGCTGCACTTCTCGCTGATGTTCACCGGGCTCAGCGGGATCGACGCGGCCACGGCCGCCATCGCGATCCAGCTTCAGGTGCCCTTCGCCGCGCTGCTGGCCGCGATCTTCTTCAAGGACCTGATCGGCTGGCGCCGGGCGCTGGGCATGGCGATCGCCTTCGGCGGCGTGATGCTGATCGCCGGCGAGCCGCGCCTATGCCTGGGTCGCGATCTTCGCCACGCCGCAGCTCCTGCTCGCCTCGCTGGCGCTGGAGGACGGCCAGCTCGCGGCGCTGTCCGCGGCCGACTGGCGCGCCTACGCCTCGGTCGCCTATCAGTCCGTGCTGGTCTTCGGCCTCGGCTACGGCGCCTGGTACTGGATGCTCGGGCGCTACCGGGTCACCCAGACCATGCCCTTCATGCTGCTGGTGCCGGTCTTCGGCGTCCTTTCGGGGATCCTGTTCCTCGGCGAGACGCTGACCGCGACCCTGGTGGCTGGCGGCCTGCTGACCGTCGCCGGCGTCGGCATCATCGTCCTGCGCCGCCCAAGGGTCGCCGCGCCCGAGGTCGAACGGGTATAGTCGGGAGCCATGAAGATCCACGACCGTCCCTCGCCCAACCATAACGCCCGGCCAAACGGCCAGGCGGTGGACATCCTGCTGCTGCACTACACCGGCATGCCGACCGCCGAGGCGGCGCTGGGGCGCCTCCTGGATCCGGTCACCGAGGTGAGCGCCCACTACTTCATCGACGAGGACGGCAGCGTGACCCGGCTGGTCGCCGAGGAGCGCCGCGCCTGGCACGCCGGCGTGGCGGCCTGGGCGGGATCGAGCGACATCAACGGGCGCTCGATCGGCATCGAGCTGGTCAACCCGGGCCACGAGTTCGGCTACCGCCCCTTCCCGGAAGCGCAGATGGCGGCGCTGATCGCGCTCGCCCAGGAGATCCTGGCCCGCCACCCGATCCCGCCCGAGCGGGTGCTCGGCCACTCGGACGTCGCGCCGCTCAGGAAGGAGGACCCGGGCGAGCTCTTCGACTGGGCGCGCCTCGCCGCCACGGGGATCGGCCTGTGGCCCGGCGAGGTGCCGGCGGCGAATCCCCTCCCGCCCGAGCACGAGATCATGGCCCGGCTCGCCGGCTTCGGCTACGGCTACCTCGGCGAGTCCTACCCGGCGGTCGTCCGGGCCTTCCAGCGCCACTTTCGGCCCGCCGCCGTGACCGGTGCGGTCGACGGCGAGACCGCGGCGCGCCTTGCCGCCCTCGCCGAGCCGCTTGACGGCGGGACCGTCCGCTCCTAGGTACCCAAGGGTCAGACGGCCGGATGGCCGCCTTCGTCGCCGGCCCGCCGGCGCGGGGGAGGAAAGTCCGGGCTCCACGGAAACACGGTGCCGGGTAACGCCCGGCGGGGGCGACCCTAGGGAAAGTGCCACAGAAAGCAAACCGCCGGTCCGCACGCTGGTCTTCGGACCCGCCGCCGGCCGGCAAGGGTGAAAGGGTGCGGTAAGAGCGCACCGCGTCCCCGGCGACGGGGACGGCACGGTAAACCCCACCGGGAGCAAGACCGAGTAGGGGCGGCAGGCCGAGAGGCCGGGCGGGTTTCCGCGCCGCCGCCCGGGTAGGTCGCGCGAGGCGTCCGGCAACGGGCGTCCCAGATGAATGGCCATCCCCCTTCGGGGGACAGAACCCGGCTTACAGGCCGTCTGGCATTTCATACCTTGTTGGAACAGCGGGCCGTAACGGCCCGTCAACGGTCACTTTTTGCCCAGTTACAAAGATCTTCGGCGCCGTCCGCGCTGCTATCCGGGCAAACCATTTTTGGAACATTCCAAGAACAAAGTTCTGACACAATCTGAACACAGACTTCATTATGGGCTGCCAAAGTTTGTGGCCACAACATCTGGGTTACTACATGACACGGCCATCAAGAACCGCTGTTAACGTCTTCTTAACCGGGAGAGTTTTACTTGTGTGCCCATTGACACCCATGAAATCCCATGATATCCCACTTAGTCCCATAGTCAGGGCATCTGCTCCCAGGGCAGCTAGAAACGGGAGGCAGGGGATCGAAACGGGCGGCGTAGGCCGCGGGAGACGAGCGTGGCGGTGTTCTTTGGCACCTTCGAGAACAAGGTGGACCGGAAGGGTCGGGTTTCCGTCCCTGCGCCGTTCCGCCAGGCCCTCGGGCGCTCCGCGTTTCAGGGCATCATCGCCCGTCCGTCCTACCGCAGCCCGGGTATCGAGGCCTGCGACCTGGAGTTCATGGAGCAGTTGAACGACAGCGTATCGGCCACCGACCTTTATTCCGACGCCCACGAAGACCTGGCTTTCACGATCTTCGCGGAAGCCCACCAGTTGAGCTTCGACGGCGAGGGCCGGATCCTGCTGCCGCCGGCGCTGGTCGAGCATGCCGGCATCACCGAGCGGGCCGGCTTCGTCGGCATGGGCTCCTCGTTCCAGATCTGGGAGCCGGAGACCCTGCTGCGCCAGAAGACCGAGGCCCGCGCGCGGGCCCGCGAACAGGGCCTGACGCTGCCGCTGCGCCGCGGCCCGGGCGACGCCTCATGAGCGCCGGCACGACAGAGCGCGCCGCCGCGCCGCACACGCCGGTCATGCTCCGCGAGGTCTTGGAGGCCCTGGCACCGCGCGACGGCGCGATCTATGTGGACGGCACCTTCGGCGCCGGCGGCGCCGCCTCCGCCCTGCTCGATGCCGCGGACTGTCGGGTCTGGGGCATCGACCGCGACCCCGAGGCGGTGGCAGGCGGCGGGGCCCTGGTCGAACGCTACGCGGGCCGCCTGACGCTCGTCGAGGGGCGCTTCGGCGATATGGACCGCCTGATGGAAGAACACGGCACGGCCCCGGTCGACGGCATCGCGCTCGATCTGGGCGTGTCCTCCATGCAGATCGACCGGGCCGAGCGCGGCTTCTCGTTCCGCGCCGACGGTCCGCTCGACATGCGCATGGCCGGTCCGGAGAGCGCCACCGGGCCCAGCGCCGCCGAGGTCGTGAACAGCCTTTCCGAGGGTGAGCTGGCCGACGTGCTTTACCGCTATGGCGAGGAGCGCAAGTCCCGGCCGATCGCCCGCGCGATCGTCGCGGCGCGCCGCGAGCGGCCGTTCGAGCGGACGCTCGAGCTGGCGGAGGCGGTGCGGCGCGTGATCAGGCGCGGGCCCGAGGGCCTGGACCCCGCAACCCGAACCTTCCAGGCCTTGCGCATCTATGTGAACGACGAACTCGGAGAGCTGCAGCGCGGCCTGCGCGCGGCCGAGCGCTTGCTGCGGCGGGGCGGCCATCTGGCGGTCATCGCCTTCCACTCGCTTGAAGACCGCGTGGTCAAGGAGTTCCTCCGCGAGCGCAGCGGCAGTGCCGCGCGCGGCTCGCGCCACCTGCCCGACACGCCCGAGCACTCCCGGCCAGCGGCGACGTTCCGCCCGCTCTTCAAAGGGGCCCGGCGCCCGGAGGCGAGCGAAATCGCGGCCAACCCTCGGGCCCGCTCGGCCCGTCTGCGCGCGGCCGAGCGCACCGCGGCCCCCACCTGGACCGACGGTATGGCGGGAGGTTCGCCATGAGCAGGATCGCGGTTCTGGTCTGGCTCACCGCCATCATGGTGGCCGCCCTCGGGCTGTTCCACGTCAAATACGAGGTCCAGCGCCTGGAAGAGGAACTCGGCCTGGAGCATCAGTCGATCCTCGAGCGACAGGAAGCGATCCATATCCTCAAGGCCGAGTGGAGCTATCTGAACCAGCCGGCGCGGCTCTCCGATCTGGCCAGGCGTCATCTCGGGTTGGCGCCAATGGTCGGCACCCAGGTCGTCCGGCTCGACGACCTGCCGCAACGCGCGGTGCAGAAGGCGGAGGTCCCGACTCCCACCCTGGACGCCATTCTGGCGCGCGCGAGGAACTCACGATGAACCCGCCGGACACAACCTTTGTGCGGACACGCCGCCCCCTGGACCTGGATACAGGTTCCGATCCGACCTCGATGGTCCTGCTCGACGGCACGATCAAGCAGTGTCTGGAAATCGGCCGGACCCGGCTCCTGGCCGCCGGCCTGGTCTTCGCCATGGCCTTTCTGGTCGTCGGTCTGCGCCTGGTCGACGTCAGCCTGCTCACGGACGGCAACGAGCCGCGCCTGGCCGCGGCACCGCGATCCAACGCCCTCGAGACGATCCGCGCCGACATCGTCGACCGCAACGGCGTGGTCCTGGCGACCACCCTGCCGACCGCGTCCCTCTATGCCAACCCGCGCCAAGTCCTCGATCCCGAGGCGGTGGCCGCACGCCTTTCCGCGGCCTTGCCGGAGCTTCCCGGGGCCGAGCTCGCCGCCAAGCTCGCGGCCGAAAGGTCCTTCGTCTGGCTCAAGCGCAAGTTGTCGCCGCGCCAGCAGCACGAGGTCAACCGCCTCGGTATCCCCGGGCTCTACTTCCAGCACGAGCCGGACCGGGTCTATCCGCACGGCGCGCTGACCGCGCATGTGATCGGCTTCGCCGGCATGGACAACCGGGGCCTGTCCGGTATCGAGCAGGCTTTCGAAGAGCGGCTGCGCGGCGCGACCCGGCCGCTGGCGCTCAGCCTCGACCTCCGTGTGCAGCACGTCCTGACCGAGGAGCTCGCCGCGGCCATGGCGACGTTCCGGGCGATCGGCGCGGCCGGGCTGGTGCTGGACGCCGAAAGCGGCGAGGTGGTCGCCATGGCCTCCCTGCCCAGCTTCGACCCGGCCCGGCCGGGCGAGGCCGACGACGACGCGCGGTTCAACCGGGCCAGCCTGGGCGTCTACGAGATGGGATCGGTGTTCAAGATCTTCACCACGGCCATGGCGCTCGACCAGGGCGCGGTCGGCCTGCAGGACGGCTACGACGTCAGCCAGCCGATCCGCGTGGCGAGCTACACGATCCGCGACTTCAAGCCGAAGAACCGCTGGTTGTCGGTGCCGGAGATCTTCATCTATTCCAGCAACATCGGCTCGGTGCACATGGCCATGGACTCCGGTACGCCGTCCCAAAAGGCCTTCCTCGGCAAACTCGGGCTGACCCGCGCGGCACAGATCGAGGTGCCGGAAGTGGGCCAGCCGATGGTCCCCTCGCCGTGGCGCGAGATCAACACCATGACGATCTCCTACGGCCACGGCCTCGCGGTCAGCCCGCTGCAAATGGTCAGCGCCGTCGCCGCCGTGGTCAACGGCGGCCAGTTGGTGCCCGCCACTCTGCTGAAACGCGGCGGCGGCGAGCGCGTCGTGGTCCGGCGCGTGTTGAGCGCGCGGACCTCGCGCGACATGCGCTGGCTGATGCGCCTGGCGGTGCAGAACGGCACCGGCCGCCTGGCCGACGCCCCGGGCTATCTGGTCGGCGGCAAGACCGGTACGGCGGACAAGCTGCGCGGCCGGCGCTATGCCAGAAGCGCCCGCATCGCCTCGTTCATCGGGGCCTTTCCCATGGATCGGCCACGCTACGTGATCTTCGCGATGATCGACGAGCCAAAGGGTATCGAGAGCACGCACGGCTATGCCACGGGCGGCTGGGTCGCCGCGCCGGTGGTGCGCCGGGTGATCGAGCGCATGGGCCCCTTGCTCGGCATCCAGCCGAAGGCCCTGGACGAGGAAGAAGGCGCGGACCGTCACCTGGTGCCCGTCAACCTCAAAGGAACCGTCTTTGCGGCTAACTGACCTGGCAGAGGGAACGACGATCGAGATGGAGCCCGCGGCGGCGCTGCAGACACTGGAGATCCAGGGCCTTTCGGCGGACAGCCGAAAGATCGCCCCGGGCGACCTCTTCGCCGCGATCCCGGGCGGCCGCAGCGACGGGCGCGATTTCATCGCCCAGGCCATCGAGCGCGGCGCCGTCGCGGTGCTGACCACACCCGGGACCTCGGTCGGGGAGCACAGCCGGCCCGTGGCCCTCCTGACCGACGAGAACCCGCGCCGCCGGCTGGCGCTGATCGCGGCGCGCTTCTTCGGCCGCCAGCCCGCGGTGATCGCCGCGGTCACGGGCACCAACGGTAAGACCTCGGTCGCCGAATTCGCGCGCCAGATCTGGGGCCGGTTGGGCCTCGAGTCGGCGAGCCTGGGCACGCTCGGCCTGATGCCGCCGCGACCCGACGCACCCGCCTCGTTGACCACGCCCGACCCGGTCGAGCTGCACCGTTGTCTGGCGGCGCTTGCCCACGACGGGGTCGAGCACCTGGCGATGGAGGCCTCGAGCCACGGCCTGGATCAGTTCCGCCTGGACGGCGTGGAGATCCGCGCGGCGGCCTTCACCAATCTGTCGCGCGACCATCTGGACTATCACGGCGGCAGCGAGGCCTATCTGGCCGCGAAGCTGCGCTTGTTCGCCGAGCTGGTGCCGCCGGGCGGCGGCGCGGTGCTGAACGCCGACGTACCCGAATTCGAATCGCTGCGCGCCGCCGCGCTGTCGCGCGGCCTGCAGATCTTCGCTTACGGCGCCGGGGGTGGCGATCTCCGCCTCGTCCGGCTCGCCGCGGCGGCCGAGGGCCAACGCCTCACCCTGAAACTCCTCGGCCGCCGTCATGACATCGCGCTGCCCCTGGCCGGCCGCTTTCAGGCGGCCAACGTCCTGGCGGCGCTTGGTCTGGTCATCGCGACCGGATCGGACCCACAGGCGGCGCTGAACGCGTTGCCGCACCTTACCGGCGTCGCCGGGCGGCTCGAGCTCGTGGCGCGCGCGCCCTCCGGCGGCCAGGTCTATGTCGACTACGCGCACACGCCCGATGCGCTACGCAGCGCGCTCGAGGCGCTGCGGCCACACGCCCGTGGACGACTCTGCGTCGTGTTCGGTGCCGGCGGCGACCGCGACCGCGGCAAGCGACCGCTGATGGGCGAGGTCGCCCGTTCCCTGGCCGACCAGGTCATCGTCACCGACGACAATCCACGCAGCGAGGACCCGGCCGCGATTCGGCACGAGATCCTCGAGGCGGCGACCGGGGCGCTGGAGATCGGCGACCGGGCCAAGGCGATCGAAACGGCCGTGGCCGCGCTCGGTCCGGACGACCTGCTGATCGTCGCCGGCAAGGGCCACGAGCCCGGGCAGATCGCCGGCGACAAGGTCCTGCCCTTCGACGACCGCGACGTGGTGCGCGGCATCGTCGCCCGCCTGGCGGAGGGCCGGTCATGAACCCTGCGCCCCTCTGGACCGCCGGCCAGGCCGCCAAGGCGACCGGCGGCCGCAACACGGCCGAATGGGCCGCCACCGGCGTTTCGATCGACAGCCGCAGCCTGGAGCCGGGCGACCTCTTCGTCGCGCTCGAAGGCCCGAGCTTCGACGGCCACGCCTTCATTGCCGCGGCATTGGACGCCGGCGCAGCCGCGGCCGTGGCGCAGCGCCGGCCCGAGGGACTGCCCGAGACGGCGCCGCTGCTTCTGGTCGAAGACACCTTGACGGCGCTGACCGCGCTCGGCGCGGCCGCCCGGGCGCGCAGCGAGGCCCGCTTCATCGGCGTGACCGGCAGCGTCGGCAAGACCGGGGTCAAGGAGGCCCTGCGGCACTGCCTTGCGCCCCAGGCGCCGACCGCTGCGAGCACGGGCAGCCTCAACAACCACTGGGGCGTTCCCCTGTCGCTCGCCCGCATGCGGCCGCAGGCGCTCTACGGCATATTCGAGATGGGCATGAACCACCCGGGCGAGATCCGCCAGCTCACGCACCTCGTCCGACCGCACGTGGCCCTGATCACCGCCATCGAAGCGGCGCATAGCGAGTACTTCGCCTCGATCGAGGAGATCGCCAAGGCCAAGGCCGAGATCTTCGAGGGCGTGGAGCCGGGCGGAGCGGCGGTGCTGAACCGCGAGCACCCCTTCTTCACCCTGCTGGTCGAACGGGCCGAGGGGGCCGGCGTGACCCGGATCGTCAGCTTCGGGCGGCACCCGGAGGCCAATGCCCGTCTCATCAATTGCTCGCTGCACGGCGGCCACAGCACGGTGCGCGCGCTGGTCGGCGGCAAGCTGCTCGATTACTGCCTCGGACTGCCGGGCGCCCACTGGGTCATGAACTCCCTGGCCGTGCTGGCGACGATCCTGGCGGTCGGCGCGGACCTGCGCGCGGCGACCGCCGAGATGGCGACCCTCAAGCCGCTCAAGGGACGCGGCGCACGCCAGGTGCTGCCCCTGCCAGGCGGCAGCTTCGAGCTGATCGACGACGCCTACAACGCCAATCCGGCCTCCATGCAGGCGGCATTCGAGGTGCTGCAAAAGACCCCGCTCGGCAAGGGCGGGCGGCGCATCGCGGTCCTCGGCGACATGCTGGAGCTGGGCCGGGACTCCGAAAGGCTGCACGCCAAGCTGGCCGAGCCGATCGAGGCGGCCGAGATCGACCTAGTCTACACCTGCGGTCCGAACATGGCGGCACTGCACGACGCCCTGCCCAAGGCCCGTCGCGGCGGGCACGCCGCCGATGCCCGGCGCCTGGCGCCCTTGGCCGCGGCCGGGCTCAGGCCGGGCGACACGGTCCTTGTCAAGGGCTCTCAGGGCAGCCGCATGGCCCTGGTGATCGAGGCGCTGGCATCGCTCGAGGGCGACCCGGCGCGCGCGGCCAACGGCGAGTGAAAGGCACACCCATGCTGTTCAACCTCCTGGTCCCGCTCGCAGACGAACACATCATCTTCAACGTGTTCCGCTATCTCACGTTCCGCAGCGGCGGCGCGGTGATCACCGCGCTCCTGATCAGCTTCGCCCTGGGGCCCAGCGTGATCGCCTGGCTCAAGTCGAAACAGCGCGAAGGCCAACCGATCCGCGACGACGGGCCGGAGAGCCATCTGCTGACCAAGCAGGGCACGCCCACCATGGGCGGCGTGCTGATCCTCATGGCGATCGCCATTTCCACGCTGCTCTGGGCCGACCTCACGAACGGCTTCGTCTGGGTGATTCTCTTCGTCACCATCGGCTTCGGCATGATCGGCTTCGGCGACGACTACCTGAAGCTGACGCGGCGCAGCTCCAAGGGCTTGCCGAGCCGCTTCAAGTTCCTGGCCCAGATCGCCATCGGCACCGCCGCCACCCTGTGGATCGTCCACATCAGCCCCGAGCAGATGCAGACCCACCTGGCGATTCCGCTGTTGAAGGGCGTCCTGCTCAACCTCGGCTGGTTCTTCGTGGCCTTCGCGGTCTTCGTCATGGTCGGCGCGTCGAACGCGGTCAACCTGACCGACGGGCTCGACGGCCTGGCCATCGTACCGGTCATGATCGCCGCCGGATGCTTCGCCCTGATCGCCTGGCTGGTCGGCAACACGGTCTTTGCCGGCTACCTGCAGGTCCACTATGTGGCCGGCACCGGCGAGCTCGCCGTGTTCTGTTCCGCGCTGGTCGGTGCCAGCCTCGGCTTCCTCTGGTTCAATGCCCCGCCGGCCATGGTCTTCATGGGCGATACCGGGTCGCTGTCCTGCGGCGGCGCGCTGGGCGGCGTCGCGGTCATCACCAAGCACGAGCTCGTGCTCGCCATCATCGGCGGTCTCTTCGTGCTGGAGACCATCTCGGTCATCGTTCAGGTCGCCTCGTTCAAGCTGACCGGCAGGCGCATATTCCGCATGGCGCCCCTGCACCATCACTTCGAAAAGCAGGGCTGGGCCGAACCGACCATCGTGATCCGCTTCTGGATCATCGCGGTGATCCTGGCCCTTGCCGGGCTGTCCACCCTGAAGCTGAGATGAGGGGCGGCCGGCGTGATTGACCTTTCCTTCTTCGGCGGCCTTCCGGTGGCGGTCCTCGGGCTCGGCAAGTCGGGCCTGTCGGCGGCCCGCGCGCTGATGGCGAGCGGTGCCGAGGTCTGGGCCTGGGACGACGACGCCGAGCGTCGCGCCACGGCCGCGGCCGGGGGGGTTCCGCTGGTCGACCTGACCGGCTGCGACTGGCGGGAGCTGACCAGCCTGGTGATCTCGCCGGGCATCCCGCACAGCCACCCCGCGCCCCATCCTGTGGCCGCCCTGGCGCGCGAGCACCGCTGCGAGATCATCGGCGACATCGAGCTGCTGGCACGCTCCCAGCGCGACGCCAGCTATCTCGGAGTCACGGGGACCAACGGCAAGTCCACGACCACCGCCTTGATCGGTCACATCCTCGAGACCTCGGGACGCGAGGTCCAGGTCGGCGGCAATCTCGGCACGCCGGCGCTCGACCTGGATCCACTCGACTCGAGCGGCATCTATGTGCTCGAGATGTCGAGCTACCAGCTCGAGCTCACCCTGTCGGTCACCTTCGACGTGGCGGTGCTGCTCAACGTGACGCCGGACCATCTGGAACGGCACGGCGGCCTTGAGGGCTATGTCGCGGCCAAGCGGTTGATCTTCCATCGCCAGACGACGCCGCGCACCGCGGTGATCGGGACCGACGACGAGACCTGCCAGGGCATCTGCCGGCAGCTGACGGAGGCCGGCGAGCAGATCGTCGTCCCGGTCTCGGGCAGCGGTCCCGCGCCGGGAGGCGTACATGCGGGCGGCGGCGTCCTGACCGACGATACCGAGGGCCGCGAAGCGCCGGTTCTCGATCTCCGCGAGGTGCCCAGCCTGCCGGGCCGCCACAACTGGCAGAACGCCGCGGCCGCTTATGCGGCCTGCAAGACGCTCGGCGTGCAGCCGCCGGTCATCGCCGCCTGCCTGCGCAGCTTTCCCGGCCTGCCGCACAGGCAGGAGCTGGTCGCGGTGATCGACGGCGTCAGCTACGTCAACGATTCCAAGGCGACCAACGCCAACGCCGCGGCCATGGCACTGGCCTGCTATGACGCCGTCTACTGGATCGCCGGGGGACGGCCCAAGGAGACCGGGCTGGCCGGCCTCGAGCCCTTGTTCCCCCGGATCGCGCGGGCCTTTCTGATCGGAGAGGCCGAGGACGCTTTCGCCACGGCCCTGGACGGCCGGGTCGATTTTGCGCGCTGCGGCGACCTGGACCGCGCGACCGGTCTGGCCCAGGCGGCGGCCAAGGCCGAAAAGCGGCCGGGCGCCGTCGTGCTGCTGTCGCCAGCGGCGGCATCGTTCGACCAGTTCTCCGACTTCGAGGAACGCGGCGAGCGCTTCCGCGCCCTGGTCGAGGCCTTGCCGGGCCAACACGCGGACCTGGATCCGAGCGGGAGGGTGTTGCAGTGACCACCTTCGCACGGACCGATACGAGCGCCCTGGGCCGGTGGTGGTGGACCGTGGACCGCTGGATTCTGGCGGCTCTGATCGTCCTGATGGGCTTTGGCGCGGTCCTGGTTCTGGCCGCCTCGCCCGCGGTGGCCGAGCGGATCGGCCTGCCCGGGTTCCGGCTGGCGCAGCGGCAGTTCGCGCTTCTGCCTCTCGCCATGCTGACCGTGATCGGCATTTCCCTGCTCAACCCGCGCTGGATCCGGCGCCTGGCGGTCATCGGTTTCGCGGGGTCGCTGGCCCTCTGCCTCCTGACCCTGTCGATCGGGGTCGAGATCAAGGGCGCGATCCGCTGGATCAGCCTCGCCGGCCTGTCGCTTCAACCCTCGGAGTTCTTGAAGCCCTGTTTCGTCGTGGTCTCGGCCTGGATGTTCGCCGCCGAGAAGGGCGAAGAGGGCATCCCGGGCAGCACGATCGCGATCGTGCTGTGGCTCGCCGCGATGACGCTGCTGCTGCTGCAACCCGATGTCGGCCAGGCCTTCCTGGTCACCGCCGTCTGGGGCTTCCAGTTCTTCCTCGCCGGCCTGCCCCTGCTGTGGGTCGGTCTGCTGAGTGCGGCCGGTCTGCTGGCCCTGACCATCGCGTATTTTGCCCTGCCCCACGTCGGTGCCCGCATCGACTCCTTTCTCGACCCGCAGGCCGGCGACCGCTACCAGATCGATCGCTCGATCGAGGCCTTCATGAACGGCGGCCTGCTCGGGCGTGGCCCGGGCGAAGGCACGGTGAAGGCGCTGTTGCCGGATTCCCATTCCGATTTCATCTTCGCGGTGGCCGGCGAGGAGCTCGGGCTGATCGCCTGCCTGATCATTCTCGCCCTATTCGGCTTCGTCGTCCTGCGCGGCTTCGCCCGGGTCTTCCAGGACAATTCCCTCTTCGTGCTTCTGGCGGCCGGCGGCCTGCTGGCGCAGTTCGGCCTGCAAGCGCTGATCAACATGGCCTCGACATTGCACCTGATGCCGACCAAGGGCATGACGCTGCCGTTCATCAGCTATGGCGGCTCCTCCTTGCTGGCCCTGGCGCTCGCCATGGGCATGGTGCTGGGCCTGACCCGGCGGCGTGTCGGGACCGGAGAGGCGGTATGAACGCCGCCCCGCCACGCAAGGTCGTGCTGGCCGCCGGAGGTACCGGCGGGCACATGTTCCCGGCCGAGGCCTTGGCGCGCGAACTGCTTGCCCGGGGCTGCGCGGTCGCGCTGGTGACCGACCGGCGCGGCGCCGGCTTCGGGCCGGACCTGCACCAGGTCGAAATCCATCGGATCAGCGCCGGCGGGGTGGCCGGCGGCAGCGCGCTGAAGAGGGTCAAGGGTCTGCTCAGCCTGGCC
>CAMYMY010000059.1 GCA_947259625.1 uncultured Kiloniellales bacterium
CCTACACCGCCGCCATGACCTATTACGAGAGCATGGGCCAGAACTGGGAGCGCGCCGCGATGATCAAGGCGCGTCCGGTGGCGGGTGACCTCGCGCTCGGCGCGGCGCTGCTCGCCGAATTGAAACCCTTCGTCTGGCGCAAGCACCTGGACTTCTGGGCCATCGAGGACGTGCATTCGATCAAGCGCCAGATCCATAGCCACAAGGGCGGCGGCAAGATCGCGCTGGCCGGGCATAACATCAAGCTCGGCCGGGGCGGCATTCGCGAAATCGAGTTCTTCGCCCAGACCCAGCAGCTGATCTACGGCGGGCGCGACCCGCAATTGCGCTCGTCCGCGACGGTCGAGGCGCTGGACGCCCTGGCCCGGGCCGGCCGCATCGACCGGGCGGCGGCCCAGGACCTCGCCGCGTCCTACCGCTTCCTGCGCACGCTCGAGCATCGCCTGCAGATGATCGACGACCAGCAGACCCACGATTTGCCCAAGGACCCGGCCGGTCTGGCGCAGGTTGCGGCCTTCATGGGCTATGACGGCCCCGGGCCGTTCCAGGAGACGCTGCTCGGCCATCTGCGCCGGGTCGAGAGCGCCTATGCCGAGCTGTTCGAGCAGGCGCCGTCGCTGTCGGGACCGGGCAACCTGATCTTTACCGGGGGCGAGCCCGAGCCCGGCACGATCGCCACGCTGCAGGCCCTTGGGTTCGAGGACGGCGCCGCGGTCTTCCAGGTCGTGCGCGCCTGGCACCACGGCCGCTACCGCGCCACTCGCTCGACCCGCGCGCGCCAGATCCTGACCGAACTGATGCCGACCCTGCTCGAGGCGCTCGGCAAGACGCCCGCGCCGAACGCGGCGCTCGTCAAGTTCGACGAGTTCCTGGCCGGGCTGCCGGCCGGCGTGCAGCTCTTCTCGCTGCTGCACGCCAACCCGGAGCTGCTCGACCTGCTGGCCCGGATCATGGGCGGAGCCCCGGCCCTGGCCGAGCACCTAAGCCGCCGTCCGGGACTGCTCGACGCCGTTCTCGCGCCGGATTTCTTCGACCCGGTCCCGCCCCGGGCCCGGCTCGCGGAGGAGCTCGGCGAGGTCCTCGCCCAGGCGCGGGACTTCCAGGATGTGCTCGACCTGTCGCGCCGCTGGGCCAACGACCGCAAGTTTCAGGCCGGTACCCATATCCTGCACCACAGCGCCTCGATCGAGGAATCCGGGCGGGCGCTCAGCGACATCGCCGACAGCGTGATCGTGACGCTCGCCGGACCGGTTCTGGAGGAGGCCGCCAGGGCCCATGGGCGCGTTCCCGGGGCCGGCCTGGCGGTCCTGGCGCTCGGCAAGCTGGGGGGCCGGGAGATGACCGTCTCCTCGGACCTCGACCTGATCTTCATCTACGAGGCCGAAACCTCGGCCGAGACCTCGGACGGCCCCAAGGCGCTGCCGGTCAGCCAGTACTACGGCCGCCTGGCGCAACGCTTCATCAACGCGCTCTCCGCGCTCACCGCCGAGGGCCGGCTCTACGAGATCGACATGCGCCTGCGCCCCTCCGGCAAGGCCGGGCCGATCGGTGTCTCCCTGAACGCCTTCCGCCGGTATCAGGAGTCCGAGGCCTGGACCTGGGAGCACATGGCGCTCACGCGCGCTCGGGTGGTTGCTGGCGACCCCGCCCTGGCCGAGCGCATCGAGGCCGCCATTGCCCAGGTGCTGACCGCGCCGCGCGATGCGGAGCGCCTCCTGGTCGACGTCGCCGCGATGCGCGCGCGCATCGCGCGCGAGCACCAGGCCGCCTCGCTCTGGGAGGTCAAGTACCTGCGCGGCGGCCTGGTCGACCTGGAGTTCCTCGCCCAGTATCTGCAGCTGCGCCACGCCGAAGCGCATCCCGAGGCGCTCAACCGCTCGACCCAGGGCGCTTTCGCCAAGCTGGCCGAAGCCGGGGCGATCGGCGCCTCGCTGGCCGGCCGCCTGATCGAGGCGACGCGGCTGGTGCGCCAGGTCCAGGGGTTCCTGCGCCTGACCGTGAGCGGCGGGTTCGACGAAGAGGCAGCGCCCGAGGGTCTCAAGAGCGCGCTGGCGCGGGCCGCTGGGGCGGCCGATTTCGCCACGCTCAAGGCCGACCTGATCGGGACGGCCCAGGCCGTGCACGAGGCCTTCGTCGAACTCGTCGAAGCGCCGGCCCGGGAGGCCGCCGGCCAGCTTCCGGATAGTCGGGACAAAAACCAAAAGTAGAAAATAGAATCGGCTCTCGGCGTATGCGGGTAGTATATTATATTTTGCTCATAAATATTTCGATCTACCATTATGAAATACATCAAATATTGATTGTTATATTTACTTTTTTTAAATTCCAGACATCCATTATAACAAGCTACCTTGATTGGGTCGGGTCAGGTGATTTCGTACGGCAACTCCATTAGGCGAGAGGCGGTCTCCCCTCGTCCCTACCGTCTGACGCGAAATTTCGCGATCGGCGCCATGCTTGTGATGTTCGTTGCCGCGGCGGGCCTGGTACAGGTTCACCGGAGCCATGCCATCGACCAGGTCCGAACGATGGCCGAGCAGAACAACGCCACCCTGACCCAGGCGGTCGCCAACGGCCTGTGGCCCAAATACGCGTCGTTCATCGCGTCGGCCCGGCAGCTCGGGGCCGAGGCGCTGCGCCGCGATCCGCGAACGGCGGCGCTGAAGCGTGAGGTGACGACGCTTCTGCAGGGCACAGTGGTCCTGAAGGTCAAGCTCTATGACGCCCGGGGGTTCACGGTGTTCTCGACCGACACGGCCCAGATCGGCGGCGACTACAGCGCCAACCCGCGCTTCCTCTCGGCGCGCGGCGGCCAGATCTTTAGCAACCTGTCCTTTAGGGAGCGGTTCGACGCGGCGGACGGCGCAAGGACGAACCGCTGGGTGCTGTCGAGCTACGTCCCGGTCCGGCTGTCCGGCGGCTCCGGCGACGTTGTGGGCGTGGCCGAGATCTACAGCGATGTGACCGATGTCCACAGCTATATCCGGTATGTTGAGCTGGTCGAAACGCTGCTGGTCGGCGGCGCGTTTTTCGTCGTGTTCCTGCTCCTGCTCTGGGTGGTCTGGCGGGCAGACCTGAAGATCCGTTGGCAGCACACCGAAAACCTGGAGCTCGCCGCGAGCAAGGCGCGTGCGGAATCGGCCCACCGGGCCAAATCCGAGTTCCTGAGCAACATGAGCCACGAGCTGCGGACACCGCTCAATGCGATCATGGGGTTCTCCGAGGCGATCCGGACCGGCGTCTACGGGCCGACTGGCGACCCGCGCTATGTCGAATACGCACACGACATCCACAACTCGGGCCAGCACCTGCTGAACATCATCAACGACGTGCTCGATCTGGCCTGGGCGGAATCGGGCAAGATGCCGGCTGCACGCGACCCGGTGGACATCGTCGAAACGGCCCGCGACGCGGTCGGTTTGCTCCGTCGGGAGGCCGAATCGGCCCAGATCGAGCTGGGCTTCGACGCTTTTGGAATCAGCTGCACGATCGAGACGGACGGCAGCAAGGTTCGCCAAATCCTTCTCAACCTGCTCGCCAACAGCCTCAAGTTCACCCCGGCCGGCGGCTCGGTCGACCTGACGGTCGCGCGCGATACGCGCGCCGGGATGGTCCGGCTGAGCGTGTCCGACACCGGCATCGGAATGCGTCGCGAAGACCTACCCGTCGCCCTCGCGCCCTTCAGCCAGATCGACGGCTCTTTGTCCCGCGAATACGAAGGCACCGGTCTCGGCCTGCCGCTGTCGCTGAAGCTCGCCCGCCTGCTCGGCGGCGATCTGGAGCTCGAATCCGCGCCCGGCGTCGGCACCAGGGTTACCTTCACGCTTCCGGATCGCGCGCCGCCGGGCGAGGCGGCAAACGAGAACGCGGACACCGAGGGCGAGGACGAGACCAGGTCCGACCGGCGCAACACAACAAGAACCCGCGCCACTGGGGCGGCCTCCGGCAGACATAGATCCGCCGACTGAACTATCTTACGTCACGAGGAAGTAAATATCCAAGATATTTTATATACAATTGATTTAAACGCACGATATATTCTTTCACTATTATTAAACAACACGTCAAGAATAATAGCATCACTCAAATGAAGTGTGTTTCGGCATCTGACGTGACGGGGGCGATAGACATGACCGATTCATCGTTGCTGAGCAGCTACCGCCTGACCCGGGATTTTGCGATCGGCGCGCTCGTCGTGACCGTGCTCGCCGCCGCCGTGTCGGTTCAAGCCCACCGCCACCTGCTGACCAGCCGGCTCCTCGAGACGATCGAGCGGTCTGCCGCCGTGCAGGCCCGGACGATCGCCGACAGCCCCTGGCCGAGGTTCGCGTATTTCATCCACTCGGCAGAACGCCTCGAGGCGGGCGAGATCGGCTCTTACTGGCAGACCGAGGACCTGCGACGAGACATCGGCGATCTTCTTGCCGGGACCAAGGTTCTGAATGTCAGGCTCCACGATGAGCGGGGGCGCACGGTCTTCTCGACCGACGAGGCCGAGATCGGCGGCAAGCAAAGCGCCGACTCCGACCTCCGGGCCGCCCTCGCCGGCGATAGCGCGAGCCGTCTGGCCTTTGCCGAGCGCTGGGTGCTGTCCAGCTATGTACCGCTGCGGCCGTCGGGTGCCGATGGCGTGGAAGGGGTCGTCGAGATCCACAGCGACGTCTCGGACCTGGAGCCCTACCTGGCGCAGGCGCGGGCCGGCGGGACCTGGCTCATCGCCGCTGTCTTCGCCGCGGTGTTCGTCCTGCTGCTCGCCATGGTCTGGCTGGCCGAGCGGCGCCTCCATCGCCGGCAGGAGGCGGGTCTCGGCCGGGCGGCCGAACCGGCCGGGTTCCCGTCCGCGGACCAGCCGAAGCTGGAACTGATGGGCCATCTGAGCCACGAGATCCGTACGCCGCTGAACACCATCCTGGGCTTCGCCGAGACGATCAAGGACGGCCTCTTCGGACCGCTCGGCAACGCCCGCTACGTCGAGTATTCCAACGACATCTACGATTCCGGCCAGCACCTGCTGAAGATCGTCAACGATGCGCTGGACATCGCCGATCTCGAATCCGGCCGGCTGGCGGCCGACAACGGTCCCGTCGACCTCCTGGAGACGGCGCAGACCGCGATCGGGTCGCTCGGCGACCAGGCGGAGGCCGCGAAGGTCGAGCTCCGCCTCGAGGCGACGTCGGACATCGGCCGGATCGTCAGCGACGGCGAGCGGATCCGCCAGGTCCTGGCCAATCTCCTGTCGAACGGCCTGAAGTTCACGCCGCCCGGCGGCAGCGTGACGCTCGCCATGCAGCGGGCCGCGCCCGCGGGGGCGGTTCGGTTCTGCGTCTCGGACACCGGCATCGGCATGAAGCGCGACGAGATACCTTTCGCCCTGTCGCCCTTCAGCCAGATCGACGTCTCGATCACCAACAAGCGGCGGGGCAGCGGGCTCGGCCTGCCGCTGTCGCGCAAGGTGGTCGAGCTGCTGGGCGGCAAACTAGAGCTCGAGTCCGAGCTGGGCATCGGCACCACGGTGACCTTCACCCTGCCCGACCGCGCCGAGGCCGCCGCAGATTTCGCCGCCGCCAGCGCCGCGTGACGACCCGCGGCCGCGCGCGCTAAAGCGGCTTGACTTCCGGACCCGCGTCTCCAGTTTCTTGCTTGCTGTACTAGGGAAGCTAGCAAGAAACAGGAGGAGACCGGATCCATGACTGCAACCATCGGCGCGCCCGCCCCCGATTTCACGATGCCGACCGACGGCGGCGGCAGCGTCTCGCTGTTGGAGCTGAAAGGCCGCAAGATCGTGCTCTACTTCTATCCCAAGGACGACACGCCGGGCTGCACCAAGGAGGCCTGCGACTTCCGCGACGCGTTGCCGGACTTCTCGGCGGCCGAGGCGGCGGTGATCGGCGTCTCCAAGGACGTCATAGCCAAGCACGACAAGTTCAAGGCCAAGTACGACCTGCCCTTCGCCCTCGCCTCGGACACGGAGGGCAAGGTCTGCGAGGCCTACGGGACGTGGGTCGAGAAGTCGATGTACGGCAGGAAATACATGGGCATCGACCGGGCGACCTTCCTGATCGACGAGGCCGGCGTGCTGCGCGCGGAATGGCGCAAGGTCAAGGTGCCCGGCCATGTCGAGGCGGTGCTCGAGGCGGCCAAGGGACTGTAGCGGGCGCGGCGGCCCACAATAAAACAAGCGGATACAGGTGCCGACCAGACCCACGGTACTAACCCGAATTCTCCGGACAGATCGCAATTTCGCTGACTTTTGATGTCAATTCGCATATAAGAATCAACATCTTGCGGCGATGTTGGGGGGCTCGGCTATGGCGTACCGGATGGGTGAGGCAAAACCGGGGCCTCTTCGGGTGGATTTCGACCGCCGCCCGAAGCTGGAATTTCATGGCAGCAAGGTCACTTCGGATGCCGGCTTCCCAGCCTATCGCGAACGGGATCACGCGCTTGGGCCGGCCGGCATGGCAGGATCGATCCTGACCGCGGCGACACGCGGCAAGAACTTCCGGCATCTGTTCGCGTTTCCTGGCTTCCTGGAGACGGGAGCCCAGCTGGAAGCCACACCGTACGGCGCCGACGATGGCGGCCGGAACCAGGAGTTTGTGGACGGAAGAGCCGGACAAATCGAGTCCCGATCCCAGGATCGAATACGATGGCTGAACGATTTGGCGCGCCGGGAATGACAGAACGAACCTCGCGCAAGCCGGGCGAGCCCATGGCCGGGCACCGGCCCGGGGCCGCCGTCGCGCGCGCCGGCCGTCGAAGCCCGTCATGAGGATCCTCTACATCGGCAACGTCCAGGGGTTCGGCAATGCGGGGCGGTTCTATCTGATCCCGCAGAAGTTGGTGAACGGCTTCACGCGCAACGATCACAACGTCTATCCCTTCAACGACCGGGACTACGCGCGCAGCAGCACGCTCTTCGGCTCTCGCAAGTTCGGCATCGTCCCGTTGAACCGGAAGGTTCTCGAGGTCTGTGCCGAATTTCGGCCCGATTTGGTGCTCCTGGGCCACTGCGAAATGGTCTGGAACCGGAGCCTCGAGCAGATGCGGCGGCTCTGCCCCGGGGTCAAGATCGTCTACCGGAACGTGGACCCCCTGAACGACGCGGGCAACGTCAAGGATATCGAGCACCGCGCCGGGGCCGTCGATGGGATTTTCCTGACCACGGCGGGCGCGCGCCTGAAGCGCTTTGCCAGGCCCGGGACCTTCGTTGCCTTCATGCCGAATCCGGTCGACCCCAGCATCGAGACCGGCCGCAGTTTCGCCGCCGCCGATCACCGTTTCGATTTGTTCTTCGCCGGCGGTCGGGTGGGCCGAACCGATCCGCGCGGCAGCCGCATCCGGCGCATCGTGCAGGAGCTGCCCGAGCTCCGGTTTGCCCTGCACGGCGCCGGCTTCAACCAGGATTACATTTTCGGACAGCGCTATCTCGACCGCTTGGCGCAGGCCAAGATGGGCCTCAGCTTCAGCAAATCGAACGACGATTATTTCTATGCCTCCGACCGCATGGCGCAGTACCTGGGCAATGGTCTCCTGACCTTCCTGCAACGCGGCGCCGACTTCGAAGAACTCTTCGAGGAAAGCGAGCTTGCCTACTACCGGGACGAGGACGAGCTGCTGCGCAAACTCCGGCATTTTCAGTCCGAGGACGTGGCCTGGCGCACCGTGGCCGAGGGCGGCTGGCGCAAGGCCCATGCCGTCTTCGACTGCAAGCTGGTCGCCCAATACATGCTCGAGACGATCTTCGAGCTGCCGCTCTCCCATGACTACCGCTGGCCCACCGAAGTGCACCGCGTGGCCGCGTGATGACGGCTTTCAAGGGTCTGCGGAGACAGGGCGAGCAATTCCGTGACTTGGTTGTTCGGCACCGGGTCGCCGAGATCATGTTCTACGTCTTGATCGCGTCCTTTTTCCTCCTGGAGACCCGCCTGCATCGCAATTTGTTCTACCTGTTTCTGCCGTTCTTCATCGCCTGGCTCGCGCGCCGCGAGATTTGGCAGCGCCTCGGTCGGTCGCGCCTCTGTGGGCTCGTGCTGCTCTACCTGGGCTATTTCTGGGTCTCGCAGTTCTGGTCCTCGGGCTACGACCTCGAGGACTTCATGAATGCGACCCGGATCTTCCTGTTCATCGTGATCTTCCTGGCGGTCGGCATCACGCTTTTCGAGCGGGCGCCGACGGCCGTCGCGAAGCTCTCGACGGTGACTTTCGTCGTGGCGGCGGTGACCGCCGGCATGGCGCTCGTCCTGTTTCTCACGACGAGTGAGCCGTTCCACGACCGCTTCGAGGGCTTCGGCCGGGCCGGCCACCCGATCCTCGGCGCCCACCTCTATGCGGCCGCGCTGCTGGTTGTCGTGGCCCACCTCCTGCCGCGGGCGGAGAGCCTGTCGCTGCGCCTGCTCTACGAGACGGCCGTCGTGCTTTTCGCGCTCGTGATCGGGCTCAGCCTCAGCCGCGGACCGATTCTGGCGACGGCTCTGACGATCGTCGTCATTGCGCTCCTGAGAGGCAACGTCTGGATCTACCTTTCGGCGGGACTGCTGCTGGTCACCATCCCGGTGGCCTACGCCATCTTCGGGCTGGAGCTCGGCGATCTCGTTTCGCGCGGCGCCAGCAGCCGTCCGGCGCTCTGGTCGGCGGCCTGGGAGCTCATTGGCGAGGCGCCGCTGTTCGGTCACGGCCTGGTGGCCGAGGTCGCGTTCCGGAACGAGGCGGGCATCCTCTACCGCTCGCCGCATAACATCCTGTTGGCCAATCTCGTGCACGGCGGTGTCGTGGCGCTCGCCCTCGTCCTGGCGATCTATGCCTTGGCGTTTGCCGCCGTGTTGCGGCAGGTCCGCCAGCCCGAGGCTGTCCTCGCCGGCGGCCTGCTGCTGTTCGGATTTCTCGCCGGCCAGACCGACTACCGGCTGTTCTACGTGAACCTCAATCCCGAGTGGCTGACTTTCTGGCTGCCGCTCGCGATCCTGGGCCGTTACGACCTCGCCAAGCCCGACACGCAGGAATTGCAGGAATTGGGGTCAGACTCGATTTAGTCCCGGCGTCGGCGTGATTTTCGATGGAAGAGGCCCGCTAAATCGAGTCTGACCCCAATTCCGCCGATTCTGCAGCAGCGCAGGCGGTGCCGTAGACGAGCGCCGGCGCGCCGAACAGCTCGGTCTCCCGTTCCCGCGTTTCACCCAGCTTCTCGGCGACCCGGATCGAGGCGGCGTTGTCCGGCCGGATCAGGCTGATGACGTGCTCCGCGCCCACGGTCCCGAAGGCGTAGGCGAGCGAAGCGCGCCCGCCCTCGGTGGCGAGGCCCCGCCCCCAATGGCTGCGCGCCACCAGCCAGCCGACCTCCAGGCCCGGCCAGCCCTCCGGGTTCAAGAGTCCGATGCGGCCGACCAAGCGCCCGCTCGTCTTCTCCTCGGCGGCCCAGAGGCCGTAGCCGCGCAGCGTCCAGTGGCCGAGGCACCAGGCGATGTCCATCCAGGCCCGCGCCCGGTCCCGCGGCCCGCCCATGAAGGTCATGGTCTCGGGCTCGGCCACGATCGCCGCATATTGGTCCAGGTCCGCCTCGCGGAACTGCCTGAGCCGCAGCCGCTCCGTTTCCAAGCTGGTCATCGCCCGCCTCCGCGGCTATTACCCTCGGGGATTACCCGAATTCGAAATCTCTGAGTCGGACCCCATGCTTCGACAGTATGAGGCCCTCATGTTAAGCCTCCTCATCCCGAGCTTGTCGAGGGACGAAACACGAGGTCCGGGACAATGGCTCGCGATTGTTGGTCTGCCGGACCACCGAAACGCATTTGGACGCCCATGCCATGACCCTCTCGCTCCCGGAAGCCGCCGTCGCCGTGCTCTCGGCCGCCCAGCCGGCGGACAAGGTGAGACTGACGCGGGACTACGCCGCCGCGTGGCAGGCCGGGGACATGCCCAGTGTCGGCCCCGCGGAGCCGCCGCGGCACCCGGCCCGGCCGGACCGGCCCGCGCTGCGCCGGCCGGGCGACATGCCCAAGCGCCGGGCCGGCGGCCTGCGGGGCCGAATCGCCCTGCTCCACGCGCTCGCCCACATCGAGCTGAACGCCATCGACCTCGCCTGGGACCTGATCGCGCGCTTCGCCGGCGAGCCCCTGCCCTGCGCCGTTTCGGACGACTGGGTAAGCGTGGCCGAGGACGAGGCCAGGCACTTCGAGCTGCTGGCCGGGCGCCTGGCCGATCTCGGCGCGGCCTACGGCGACCTGCCGGCCCACGACGGCCTGTGGCAGGCGGCCGAGGAGACCGCCCACGACCTGCTGGCGCGCCTGGCCGTGGTGCCGCTGGTGCTGGAGGCGCGCGGCCTGGACGTGACGCCGGCCATGATCGAAAAGCTGAAGGCGGCCGGCGACCCGGAGAGCGCCGCCGTGCTGCAGGTGATCTACGACGAGGAGATCGGCCACGTGGCCGCGGGCAAGCGCAGCTTCGACTTCTTCTGCGAGAAGCGCGGCCTCGAGCCGCTCGCGACCTGGCAGGACCTGGTGCGCCGCCACTTCAAGGGCGCCCTCAAGCCGCCATTCAACACCGAGGCCCGCGACCGTGCCGGATTCCCAGCAGAGTACTACGCGCCACTCGCCGCGCCGTGAGCGGCCGCGAAAGGCCGACCCGACTCTGGATCCCTCACCTCTTTCGGGTGTCCGGCACTCCAAGCTCCCGAACGAAGTCATTCAATGTGGACTCCAGCCGGCCGAGAAGCTCGCGGCACTCCTCCTCGGTGATGATGAGCGGCGGAGCGACGATGAACCAGTGGCCGTAGCGGCCCCCGGAAGTCGGGCGCGAATAGATCATCAGGCCGTTGCGGAGACCGTGAATACGCACCTTGTCGGCGGGAAGCAGGTCGTTCGGCAGTAGCGCCTTCGTCTCGCGGTCGGCGACCAGCTCGACCGCCATCAGCAGTCCGAGCCCGCGAACATCGCCGACGATCGGACTTCGTGTCCGCAGGTCCTCGAGGCCGGCGCGCAGCTGGGCGCCGCGCCGGGCGGCGCAGGCGACGAGGTCCAGGCGCTCGTATTCGTCGAGAACCGCCAGGCCGGCGGCGCAGGAGACCGGGTTGGCGTTATAGGAGTACTGGAATTCGAACCCGGTGAGGCCGGCCAGCTTGTCGACCATCGCCGCGGGTGCGAGCATGGCGCCCAGCGGGCTGTAGCCGGAGCCCAGTCCCTTTGCCATCGTGACGATATCCGGCAGCGCGTCCGGCCAGTGATGCGCCGCCAGGAACTTCCCCGTACGGCCTGCACCGCAGAGGATCTCGTCGAACACGAGGTGGACGTCGTGGCGGCTGCAGATGTCGCGAATGCCGCGGATGTAGGCTGCCGGCGGCACCACGCAGCCGGTCGAGAGGCCGCCGACGGGCTCGATGACGAAGGCCAGGACCTGCTCGGCGCCGAGCTCGATGATCTTGCGCTCGAGCGCGCCGGCGCAGTGCCGGGCGTAGCTCTCCGCGTCGTGGTTCTCGGGCAGGCGGTAGCCGAACGGCGCCGGCACCTTTTCCGATGCCGCGGCGAATCCCTCGAGGAACGGGGCCATCGTCACCTCGCCGTTCATCGCCAGCGTCGCGATGGTCGCGCCGTGATAGGACGGCTGGCAGGTGATGATGACGCGTTTCGATGCCTTGCCGGTGGCCACCGCGTATTGGCGGAGGAACTTCAGGGCGTTTTCCATCGCCTCGCTGCCGCCGGAGGTCAGGCTGGCCCGCTCGAAGCCCGGCCCGGCCAGCCGGGCGAGGCGCTCCGAATAGGCGATATTGGCGCGGTTCCTGGCGAGCCGCGCAAAGGCGTATTCGACGGTCTTCGCCTGCGCGGCCATGGCGTCGGCCACCCGCGCGTTGCCATGACCGATGTTGCTGACGACCGGTCCCGAAGAGACGTCGATATAGCGGTTGCCGTCTTCGTCCCACATATGGATGCCCGCGGCGCGCTCGATCACCGGCAGCGGCACGATGTTCCTCTTGGCATAGAACGCGTCCTGCCCGCCGCCGAACGCGGGGGCCGCGTCGTGGCTGGCAACCTTGGGATCGTCCATCCTCATACCCCTGAGATCATCGTCGACCGGATTGCGCGAAAGCTTCCCGAATGGCCCCGATTGTCTTCATAGTATCGATATAGATCGCGGGTCAAATCCGATCGCCGGTCAGCTGTCGAATTGATTCGAGGCGATCTTCCTCAAGTTCTCGAGAACGGCGTCCAGCAGGTTCGCATCCGCCTCGGCCGGGTAGACCACGTAGGCGGGGTAGTGGAACACGGGCATCCGAGACACGAGCTTGAGCGTCCCGCCTTTCAGGTAAGGCGCGACCAGCCGCTTTGGGAAGTAGCCCGAGGCAGGGTTCCTCAGGAGGTAGTTCAGGCTGAGGGAACCGAGCTCCATGTAGAGGCCCGGAGTC
>CAMYMY010000060.1 GCA_947259625.1 uncultured Kiloniellales bacterium
TGGACCAGGACGTTGTCGAAACCGGACTCGCGCAGCAGGTCGGCGGCCCTGTCGGTGATGTAGCCCTGGGCGATGCCGTTCAGCGTGACTGCCATGCCGGGGCGCCGGAACGCGATACGGCCCCGCGCCAGATCGATGTCCCGGTAGTCGACCAGCGCGCGGGCCGCGGCGACCTGCTTTTCGGACGGCCCCTCGGGGTCGTGTGCCGGCGTGGCGAAGTGCGCCGCGTAGAGCCGCCACAGGGGCTGCACCGTAACGTCGAAGGCGTCGTTGGATAACGCGCCGAAGCGCTGCGATTCCGCAAGCAGGATCCGCAGGTCGTGGGACGGCGCGGCGAGACGGCCGTCACGGTTCAGCCTGGAAAGTTCCGAGGTCGGGTCGAACAGGCTCAAGATCCGTTCGAGCCGGGCGATCTCGGCCACGCAGTGCGCCGCGGCGCGCCGTGCCGCCGCCGCCTCCGGGTGGGCCAGGAGCAGCTGCGCCTCGGCGCCCAGCGCCTGGCCGCGCCATTCGAAGACCGGCGGATCGCTCCGCGAGGCGCGTCCGGCGAGCAGCGGCAGACCGGCCGCCGCCCCGATCAGGGTGAGGACCCGGCGCCGCGTGACCCCCCGGCCCTGCCCGTTTTGCGGCGCTTGACCCATCGGTTTCATACCGCCCCCTCTCCGGCCGCCGCCTCCGCTTTCGCCTGCGGGGCGCCCTGCCGCCGCTCGCGCCGCTTGCGCCGCTCGATCACGGGCGGACAGAGCTGGTCGTCGTAGTAGTTCACCTGGCATCGCAGACAATGGATGCATTCGTTCGGGTTGATCCGGCCCTCGGGATGGATCGCCTGCACCGGACAGCTGAGCGCGCACTGCTGGCAGGGTGTGCCGCACTGCCACCTGCGTTTCAGCCATTCGAACATCCGAATCCGTGCCGGGATCGCCAGCGCGGCGCCCAGCGGGCAGAGATAGCGGCAAAACGCCCGCTTGACGAAGAGCCCCGCGAGCACCAGGCCGAGGGCGTAGAGGACGAAGGGCCAGGGCCGATCGAACTTGAGCACGACGGCGGTCTTGAAGGGCTCTACTTCGGCGCCGATCAGGGCGAGCCGCTGATCGCCCAGGAAAACCGCGAAGATCGCCAGGAATACGATGTACTTGACGGGCCAGAGCCGCTCGTGCAGGCCGAACGGCAGGCGCCACTGCGGCACGCCGAGGCGCTGGGCAAGGCGGTTGGTCAACTCCTGCAGCGCACCGAAGGGACAGAGCCAGCCGCAGAACACGCCGCGGCCCCAGAACAGCATAGCCACGGCGACGTAGCTCCACAGGATGAACAGCATCGGATCGAGCAGGAAGAAGTCCCAGTGGAACTTGGTCATTATCGCATCGGAGAAGGTGAGGACGTTGACCACCGAGAGCTGGGCGCCCACGACCCACCCGAGCCATACCAGCGTGAACGCGAGGAAGCCAATGCGCAGGGCTTCGTAGAAACGCTGCTGCCGCTCCACGAAGTCCTGGAACACGAGGATCACCGTCAGGGCCAGGAGCCCTAGGACCAGGACAGTGACGTCGACCCATCGCTCGCGCCAGATATCCTGCCAGAGTGGAATCGCCGCCGCCTCGGTTCCGATGCCCTCGGCGGCCCTCAGATAGGTCGCCGGCAGGCTGTAGGGTCTCGCAAAAGAGGCAAAGACCGACCGACCGTCGTCGGCCTCGCCCGCGACCAGGACTTCCAGGCGCCACCGCTGGACGGCCGAAAAGCCGGTCGACTGGCGCAGCACGAAAATCGCCAGCTCGCGCAGCTCCGGCGCGCCCTCCAGGGCGAGCTTCTCGACCCGGAAATGGTCGTCCTTGCCGAAGCGGATGGTGCGCTCGCCCTGCACCAGCTGGATGCGGTCGAACACGCCGCCCCGCACATAGGCGGTCCCCTTGAAGGAATAGAGGCCGCGCCCCGCCACAAAGAGCAGCTGATCGCCTTCGGCCAGCCCCCCCATGAGGCGGTTGTAGAGCCGTCCGCCGAGCAGGTTACGGCCGACCCGGGCGGGCGTGGCCAGGCCGGTGTGAAGCTCGAGAAAGGTCGCGTTCGGATCCGGAAGCGCGACGGCCCGGCCGTAAAGCCGTCCGCCGCTGCGGCCCACCGCGGCCTCGGCGTCGCCGACCGCGATGCGAAGGGACACCAGGGAGCCTTCGGCGCCAAGCGTTTGCCAGCCCGTCGGCGCGAAGCTCTCGAAGTCCAGCCGGGCCTGCTTCGCGCCGAGGAGTCCCCGGCTGCGCGCCACGGCGCGGGCCGCGCGCAGGATCACGTCGCTGAACACCACCGAGGAGATGGTCGCGCCGACCACCGCGTCGACGCGGCCCTCGGCGCGCCCGGGGCGGCGCGAGACGCGCACCGGATCGCGTATGTCGAGGCCGCGGTACTGGGCCACGAAGGCGGCCAGGTCCCGGTCGGAGACGCCGATCACCAGGATCGGCTCCTTATGCTCGAGGATCACGGCACCCGTTATGCGGCCGTCAAGGTCGACGCCGGCCAGTATGTTCAGCGGCTTGCCCGAGAACCCCGAGGACGCCACCACCTGCCGGGAGGCGAAGATATAGCCGACCAGCGTGCCGTCCCGGTAGGCCGCGGCCGCGGGTGGCGTGCCTTCCGCGGGACCAAAGGCCGTGGCCGTCGGGAAGACCTCGAGATAACGGCTCTCGGCCGCGCCCGCAGCCGGCGGCTCCGCCGCCCGCGACCCGCAGACCGCCATGAACAGCAGCAGCAGAGCCGCCAAGCCCGGCGCTGTCGGCCAGGCAGTTCTCGAGCCCGCGACACCTCGTGCCATCCGTTGCGCTCCAAAGTCCCCCGCTAGTCTCGGGCAGCCGACAGTTCAAGTCCTTGACCAAACTCAAGTCTACCGGCGCCAGGGTGCCCCGACAAACATCCGGGGCCTTGACCACGGTCAAGGATGCAAACCCACGATCGCCTTACGGTTTCCGGAACACCTAGCAGTGAGGAAGCATCATGAGACAGGGATTGCTCCGTGCGGTCGTCGGGCTGAGCGCCGCGACGGCCCTCTCGTTGGCCATGGGCGTGGCCCAAGCGGCCGAGAAGCCCAAGCCCGAGGATCTCAAGAAGCATGAGACCACTCCCGGCGGGCAATACCAACCCAGCCTGGACGTGCTGCCGGAGGTCGAACCACCGGGCACGAAGCCGGGTGCCCCTTCGCTCACCAATGCGGAATACAACCGCGCCAATCTGATTTACTTCGAGAGGTGTGCCGGCTGCCATGGCGTGTTGCGCAAGGGCGCGACCGGCAAGGCGCTCACCACCGACCTCACGAAGGAGCTCGGCTTGGATTACCTCAAGGCCTTCATCAACTACGGTTCCCCGGCCGGCATGCCCAATTGGGGCAGCTCGGGCGATCTGACCGAGCAGGAAATCGATCTGATGGCCCGTTATCTGCTCAATGATCCGCCGCAGCCGCCGGAATTCGGCTTGCCCGAGATCAAGGCCTCGTGGGAGGTCCTGGTACCGGTCGACAAGCGGCCAAAGAGGCAGATGAGCAAGCTGGATCTCGACAACCTGTTTTCGGTCACGCTGCGCGACACGGGCGAGGTCGCCTTGATCGACGGCCACTCCAAGAAGATCGTCCAGGTCCTGACCACCGGCTACGCCGTGCACATCTCGCGCATGTCGGCCTCGGGCCGCTATCTGTTCACGGTCGGGCGCGACGCCAAGCTCAATCTGATCGACCTCTGGATAAACCCGCCGCAGACCGTGGCGAGGATCAAGATCGGCCTCGAGGCGCGCTCTGTCGAGACCTCGAAGATGAAGGGCTGGGAGGACAAATACGCGATTGCCGGGGCCTACTGGCCGCCGCAGTACGTGATCATGGACGGCGCCACGCTGGAACCGCTCAAGGTGGTCTCGACCCGCGGCATGACCTACGACACTCAGGAATACCACCCCGAGCCGCGCGTGGCATCGATCGTCGCCTCGCACTACGCCCCCGAGTTCGTCGTCACCGTCAAAGAGACCGGCCACATCCTCATGGTCAACTACGAGGACATCAAGAACCTCAAGGTGACCGCGATCGAGGCCGAGCGCTTCCTGCACGACGGCGGGTTCGATTCGACCGGGCGGTACTTCCTGGTCGCCGCCAACGCGCGCAACACGGTCGCCGTGGTCGACACCAAGGAGGACAAGCTGGTCGCCCTGATCGAGACCGGCATCAAGCCGCATCCGGGCCGCGGCGCCAACTTCGTGCACCCGAAGTACGGCCCCGTCTGGGCGACCTCCCACCTGGGCGACGAGACCATCGCCCTGATCGGCACCGACCCGGAGAAGAACCGCGACCACGCCTGGCAGGTCGTCCAGACGCTCGAGGGCCAGGGCGGCGGCTCGCTGTTCATCAAGACCCATCCGCATTCCACGAATCTCTATGTCGACACGCCGCTAAACCCCGAGCCGGAGCTCGCCTCCTCGGTCGCCGTCTTCGATATCAAGAACCTCGACAAGGGCTACGAGGTGCTGCCGATCGGCGAGTGGTCGGGCATCACCGAGGGCGTGCGCCGCGTCGTCCAGGGCGAATACGACAAGGACGGCAGCGAGATCTGGTTCTCGGTGTGGAACGGCAAGGAGCAGGAGTCGGCGATCGTGGTCGTGGACGACAAGACGCGCAAGCTGAAGCATGTCATCCGCGACAAGCGCCTGGTGACGCCGACCGGCAAGTTCAACGTCTACAACACCAGGAACGACATCTACTAGCGGCCGTTCCCGGGCGGGGCGATCGTGCCCCGCCCGCCTTCCGCTACGATCGAAACCGTCCTCGCGTTCACTGGGTCAGGAAGATCTCGAATGTCCGCAGCGGGAGCGCCTCTGGTTCATCTGGTCGGTGCCGGTCCCGGCGACCCCGATCTCCTGACGGTCAAGGCCCTGCGCCTGCTTCAGGGGGCCGAGGTCGTGGTCTACGACCGCCTCGTCTCGCCGGCCATCCTGGAGCTGGTTCCCGCCTGCGCCGCGCGCATCTACGTCGGCAAGGCGGACGGGCGGCACACCCTGCCCCAGGACGAGATCAACGCCCTGCTGGTCAAGCTGGCCCGGAGCGGACACGGGGTGGTCCGTCTCAAGGGCGGCGACCCCTTCGTCTTCGGCAGGGGCAGCGAAGAGGCGGAACACCTGGCGCGCCATGGCATCGCCTTCGAGATCGTGCCGGGCGTCACCGCCGCCTCGGGCTGCACCGCCGGTTTCGGAATCCCGCTCACCCACCGGGGCTTGGCCAGCGGCGTTCGTTTCGTCACCGGTCATTGCCGGGAGGACGGGGAGCTCGAGCTCAACTGGGCGAGCCTGGCCGATCCGGATACGACCCTGGTCGTCTACATGGGCTTGGCAACCCTGCGGAAGATCGCGCGCCGGCTGATCGAGGCGGGCCTGCCGGCCGACACGCCCGCGGCCGCCATCGCCAAGGGAACGACGCCGGGCCAAACGCTGTGCCGGGGCACGCTGGCCGATCTGCCCCGAAAGACCGCCGGCACGACCCTGAAGGCGCCGGTGCTGATCGTGATCGGCCGCGTCGTCACGATGGCCGAGGTGCTGGACGCCTTGCCCTGGCAGCCGGATATCGCGGTCTCCGACGAGCGGCGAGCGAGCCATGCTTAAGGCAAGACATCTGTGCTGCGGAGTTGCAGCGGCCGTGCTCGCGACCGGCGTGGCCCTGGCCGCGCCGTCGAAGCAGCGCCAGGACGAGTTGATCTATCAGCTGCGGCAGGACTGCGGCTCGTGCCACGGCATGACCCTCAAGGGCGGGCTCGGACCGCCGCTGGTGCCGGCGGCCGTGGCCGGGAAATCCGACGAGACCCTGGTCGAGGTCATCCTGCACGGTCTGCCGGGCACGCCCATGGGGCCCTGGGCCTTCGAGATCAGCCCAGAGGAAGCCGCCTGGCTGGTCCGCCGCATGAAGGAGGGCCTCTAGCATGTGTCCGACCCTGACCTTCGCGACGGCGCGCCTGAGCATCTTGGCGACCGTGCTCGCACTCGGCGGCTGCCAGTCGGCGCCGCGCGGGACCGGCGACCTCGGCGTGGTGATCGAGCGGGCCGCGGGCCGGGTGCAGGTCGTCGAGACCACGGGCCGCACCGCGCTCTATACGATTCCCGAACTGGGCGACCTGTCCCACGCCTCGACGGTCTTTTCCCGCGACGGCCGCTATGCCTATGTGTTCGGCCGGGACGGCGGCCTGAGCAAGCTCGACCTGCTGGGCGGCAAGCTGGTCAAGCGCGTCGTGCAGGCCGGCAATTCGGTCGGCGGCGCGATCTCGCAGGACGGATCGCTGGTTGCGGTGTCCAACTACGAGCCGGGCGGCGTGCGCATCTTCGACGCCGAGAGCCTGGACCTCGTCGCCGACATCCCGGCCGTCTACGGCGACAAGGGCGCGACCTCCAAGGTGGTCGGTCTGGTCGATGCGCCCGGGCGGCGCTTCGTCTTCACCCTCTACGACGCCGGCGAGACCTGGGTGGCGGACCTTGTGGATCCGCGGCGCCCGACGCTCCGGAAATTCAAGGATATCGGCCGGCTGCCCTACGACGGGCTGATCACGCCGGACGGCCGCTATTATCTCGCGGGCCTGTTCGGCGAGGACGGCATCGCGCTCCTGGACCTCTGGGACCTGGACGCCGGCGTGCGCCGCATCCTCGACGGCTACGGGCGCGGCGAAAAGCCGCTGCCGGTCTATAAGATGCCGCACCTGGAAGGCTGGGCGAGCGCCGGCGACCTGCTGTTCCTGCCGGCGGTCGGCCGCTACGAGGTCCTGGTCGTTGAGCGCGACGGCTGGCGCGAACGCGGGCGAATCCCGGTCCACGGCCAGCCGGTCTTCGTGGTCGCCCGGCCCGACGGCCGCCAGGTCTGGGTCAACTTCGCCCACCCGAGAAACGACGTGGTCCAGGTCATCGACGTGCCCAGCCAAAAAATCGTCAAGACGCTGCGCCCGGGCAAGGCGGTGCTGCACATGGAGTTCACGCCGCGCGGCGAACAGGTCTGGATCTCCGTCCGCGACGAGGACCGGGTCGAGGTCTACGACACCGAGAGCCTGGAGCGCGTCGCCGACCTGCCGGTCGACAAGCCGAGCGGAATCTTCCTGACCGCCCGCGCCAACCGGATCGGACTCTAGCGATGGCAGGCCTCGCCCCGATCGCCGAGGCGGATCGGAACGCCGCGGGTACCGCGGCGCTGTCGGAGCTCGAGAAACGCCTGCTCGACGAGTACCAGCACGGCTTCCCGCTTTCGCCGCGGCCCTACCGCGACATCGCCAGGCAGATAGACAGCGACGAGACCACGGTGATCGCCGCGCTGGACCGCCTGACACGCGCGGGCCTGATCAGCCGGGTCGGCGCCGTCGTGACGCCGCACAAGGCCGGCTGGAGCACGCTCGCCGCCATGGCAGTGCCGCCGCGACGCCTCGAGCAGGTGGCCGATCTGGTCAGCAGCTATCCCGAAGTCAACCACAACTACGAGCGCGCGCACCGCCTGAACCTCTGGTTCGTTGTGACCGGAACGGACGTCCTGCACGTCCGCTCCGTCCTGAAGGCGATCGAGGCGCGCTCGGGCCTCGCCGTCCTCGACCTGCCGCTGGTCGAGGCCTACCGGCTCGATCTGGGATTTCCGCTGCAATGGGACTGAACGCCACGGACCTGCGCCTGATCGCGGCCATCCAGGACGGCCTGCCGCTGGACCCGCGGCCGTACGCCCGGGTTGCCGAAGCGACCGGTCTTTCGGAGCGCGAGGTGATTTCGCGCCTCGGCCGTTTGGCCGAGGTCGGTGTGATCCGGCGCTTCGGCGTCGTCGTGCACCACCACGAGCTCGGCTACCGGGCCAACGCCATGGTGGTCTGGGACGTGCCCGACGCGGAGATCGGCGAGGCGGGCCGGAGGCTCGCCGGCCTGCCCTTCGTCTCCCTGTGCTACCGCCGTCCGCGCCACCTGCCGGACTGGCCCTACAACCTGTTCTGCATGATCCACGGCCGCGACCGGGGCGCGGTCGAGGCGCTGGTCGAGGAAGCGAGCGCCGCGGCCGGCCTGAGCGGCCGTCCACGCGACCTGCTGTTCAGCCGCAGACGCTTCAAGCAGCGCGGCGCGCGCTATGCGCCGTCCGCGCCGAGACTGCGGAAGGCCGGCTGATGGACGCGCTCGACCGGCGGATCGTCAACGGCCTGCAGGGCGGCTTGCCGATCGCCGCACGGCCCTATGCGGAGGCGGCCGCGAAGCTCGGGGTCTCGGAGGCCGAGCTGATCGAGCGCCTGCAACGCCTCTTGGACGAGTGGACGCTGAGCCGCTTCGGTCCCATGTACGACGCCGAGAGGATGGGCGGCGCCCTGACGCTGGCCGCCATGGCCGTGCCGGACGACCGCTTCGAGGAGGTGGCCGGGATCGTCAACGGCTTCGCGGAGGTCGCCCACAACTACGCGCGCAGCCACCCGCTCAACATGTGGTTCGTGGTCGGCGCCGCCGAACGCGGGCGAATCGGCGAGGTGCTGGCCGAGATCGAAGTGGCCACGGGCCTGCCCGTGCTCGACCTGCCGAAGCAGGAGGAATTCTTCCTGGACCTGAGGCTCGAGGCATGAACGCGCCCGCCGGGACACCGAGCCCCCGGACGCTCGACCCCCTCGACCGCCTTATCGTCGTGGCGACGCAGGCCGGCCTACCGCTTTCGCCCCGACCCTACCTGAGCGTGGCCGAGCAGATCGGATCGACGGAGGAAGAGGTCCTGACGCGCGTTCGGCACATGCTGGCCGACGGCGTGATCCGCCGGATCGGCGCGGTGCCCAACCACTATGCGCTCGGCTACCGGGCGAACGGTATGTCGGTCTGGAACGTGCCCGACGCACGGGCGGGCGAGCTGGGGCGGCGGGTCGGCGCGCTCGCCTTCGTCACCCACTGCTACCGCCGGCCGCGGCACCCGCCGCTCTGGCCCTACAACCTCTTCGCCATGGTGCACGGCAAGAGCCGGGACGAGGTCGAGGAGAAGGTGCGGCAGATCGCCGCGCTGCTCAACGCCGACGACCTCGGCCACGACGTGCTCTACAGCACGCGGGTCTTGAAGAAGACCGGGCTGCGGATCGCGGACAAGGAGGAAAAGCCATGTTCCGCCTGAGCCGATTCATGCGCGAGCTCGTCGAGCCCACGCCGCTCCGCATGAGCGCGCCGCCCGGCCCAGTGGTGATCTGGAACTTGGTCCGGCGCTGCAACCTCAACTGCAAGCACTGCTATTCGCTGTCGGCCGATGTGGATTTCCCCGGCGAGCTCTCGACCGAGGAGGTGTTCGCGGTCATGGACGACCTGAAGGCCTTCGGCGTACCCGTGCTGATCCTCTCGGGCGGCGAGCCGCTGCTGAGGCCGGACATCTTCGACATCTCCCGCCGCGCCAAGGGCCTGGGGTTCTATGTCGGCCTGTCGTCCAACGGCACCCTCATCGACCGGGAGACGAGCGAGCGGATCGCCGCCGTGGGCTACGATTACGTCGGTATCAGCCTGGACGGCATCGGCGCCGTCCACGACCGCTTCCGCCGCAAGCCGGGCGCCTACGAGGCCGCGCTCGGCGGCCTGCGGCTGTGCCGGGCGCACGGCATCAAGGTCGGACTGCGCTTCACCATGACCGAGCGCAACGTCGAGTCCCTGCCCGGCATGCTCGACCTGCTGGAGCGCGAGGAGATCGACAAATTCTATCTCTCGCATCTGGTCTACGCCGGCCGCGGCAACCGTTACCGTGGGGACGACGCCGCCCACCGCACCACGCGCCGGTCCATGGACCTGGTGTTCGAGCGCTGCTGGGACCACGTCCGGCGCGGTCTCGACAAGGAGTTCGTGACCGGCAACAACGACGCCGACGGCGTCTATTTCCTGCACTGGGTGCGTGAGCGCTTCCCCGAGAAGGAGGAGCACATCCGCGCCAAGTTGGCCGCCTGGGGCGGCAACGCGTCCGGCGTCAACGTCGCCAACATCGACAATCTGGGCACGGTACATCCGGACACCATGTGGTGGCACCACGACCTGGGCAACGTGCGCGAGCGGCCCTTCTCCGCGATCTGGCCGGACACCTCGGACCCGATCATGGCCGGCCTGAAGGCACGGCCGAGGCGGATCAAGGGCCGCTGCGGCGCCTGCCGCTTCTTCGACGTCTGCGGCGGCAACACGCGGGTGCGCGCGCTGCAGCTTACCGGCGATCCCTGGGCGGAGGACCCCGCCTGCTACCTCGACGACGCGGAGATCGGCGTGGCGCCGGGCCCACGTCTGCCGATCGTCCCTTATCGGGGTAAAGACCATGCGGTTTCCGCGCGTTAGCCGCGTCGCGGCGCTTCTGCTGCTGGCGTCCGCCGCAGCCGCCGGCGCGGCCCGGGGGGCCGAAACGGCCGACGCCCCGGCGCTCTACCGGACCCACTGCGCGGCCTGCCACGGCGCGGACCGCCTGGGCGGCAGCGGACCCGCGCTGCTGCCGGAGAATCTCACGCGCCTGAAACGGCCCAAGGCCGCGAAGGCCATCGCCAAGGGACTCCCGGCCTCCCAGATGCCGGGCTTCAAGGCCCAGCTGAGCGGCGAAGAGGTGGCGGCCCTGGTCGAGCTGATCTACACGCCGCTGCCCGAGGTGCCGCGCTGGGGCCGGGCGGAGATCGAGGCGTCGCGCGTCACGGTGACCCCGCCCGGGTCGCTGCCCGCCGCCCCGGTCCACAAGGCCGACCCCTTGAACCTCTTCGTCGTGGTCGAGATGGGCGACCATCACGTGACGATCCTGGACGGCGACCGCTTCGAGCCGATCACCCGCTTCCCGAGCCGCTATGCCCTGCACGGCGGTCCCAAGTTCTCGCCGGACGGCCGTTTCGTCTACTTCGCCTCGCGCGACGGCTGGATCACCAAGTACGACCTCCACGGCCTCAAGGTGGTGGCCGAGGTGCGCGCCGGGATCAACACGCGCAACCTGGCGATCTCGCACGACGGGCGGGTTGTGGCCGTCGCCAACTACCTGCCGCACACGCTGGTCTTGCTGGACGCCGGCGACCTCGCGCCGCTCGAGGTCAGGACGGTCAAGGACTTCCGAGGCAAGACCACGTCGCGGGTCAGCGCGGTCTATCAGGCTGCGCCGCGCGAGAGCTTCGTCGTTGCCCTCAAGGACGTGCCCGAGATCTGGGAGATCTCCTACGCCAAGGAGCCCCCGGCGATCTACAGCGGCTTCGTACACAACTATGAGAAGGGCATGGAAGAAGGGCTGCCGGCGACGGGAGCCTTCCCGGTCCGCCGCATCGACCTGAAGGAGCCCTTGGACGATTTCTTCTTCACGCCCTCCTACCGCGCCCTGATCGGCTCGACCCGGGACAGCGATCGGGCGGTCGTGGTCAACCTCGACGTCCGGCGCGAGATCGCCGAGCTGCCTTTGCCCGGCCTGCCCCACCTCGGCTCGGGGATCTCCTGGCTGCGCGACGGCCGGCGGATCATGGCGACACCCCACATCAAGCAGGGCCTCATCAGCGTCATCGACCTGAAGGACTGGCGCGTGATCAAGAGCATCGAGACGCTCGGCCCCGGTTTCTTCCTGCGCAGCCACGAAAATTCCAGGTATGCCTGGACCGACGTGTTCTTCGGGCCGAACCGCGAGGTGGTCCACGTGATCGACAAGCAGACCCTCGAGATCGCCGCGACTCTGCGGCCCGCCCCGGGCAAGACGGCGGGCCACGTCGAATTCACGCGCGACGGCCGTTACGCGCTGGTCTCGATCTGGGACATGGACGGCGCGATCGTCGTCTACGACGCCGAGACGCTCGAAGAGGTGAAACGCATCCCCTTCGTGAAGCCCTCGGGTAAGTACAACGTCTACAACAAGATCCACCTCTCCGAAGGCACCAGCCATTGAGCCGCCGCCGGGCGGGGCCGAACCGCCGGGACTCGCCCCGGTTTTCAAGCCCACCTCCCTTCATACTGGATGGGTGCAGGATGCATCGATTGGAGACTATCAGCGTCCACGTCAGCAACGTCCGCGTTGGGCGTGCGCCGTGCCAAGACGGCAAACGGACATATGCAAGGTGATTGAAGGGGTCTGCGTGAATGACCTAGCTGTTGCTGTGAGCCCAAGGGTCATACGATCGAGCACGTTATGGTACGCGGCAGTTCACCTTCGGATGCTTCCATAGAGCTTCCGCGGAGCGACAAGAGGATCGGTTTTTCGAAAATGGGAAAACCCGCTATCTCAATATGATAGCGGGTTTCCTGTTTGATGGTGTGGACGGCCTCCTCTATCGGCGTCTAGGCGCCATAATGGAGCTGTCATCGACTTCATTAGAAGGAGGCCATCCACCATGACGATTACCA